>PYEQ01000498.1 GCA_003017785.1 filamentous cyanobacterium CCP5
GTATATGGCGATCGCACACCCCCTCAAAGGTCTGCAAATGGTTCGCCACTGCCCGCTCCAGTTCTGGAATTTCCGGCGGGTAGGGGGGATGGTTCTCCAGGTTGGGATAGGTTTCGTGGAGACAGGTAATCGCCAGCAGGCAGGGAATCTGCGGGTAGCGCTGGCGAAACTGGGTCGCCACCTGCACCAAAAAATCTGTGGCAAAGTCCGTAGCCTTCACCGTCAAGATTAAAATGCGGGCGCGATCGCCGTTTTCCTCCAAATCCTCAGTTAGCTCGTCGACGATGGTGCTGGTTTCTTGACTCACATCCCCCAAGCCCACCGTATCGGTGAAAATTAGCAGCGGCAGATCCTCCGAAGGAAATGCATAGCGGCTGGTGTTCTGGGTGTGGGGCCTGAAGCCCTGGCCGACAATATCCGCTGATACCCCGGTGAGTCCCCGCACAATCGAGCTTTTTCCTGCCTGAGGTTTGCCTACCAGCAGCGCTTCCGTTGTCGGTAGCTGTTGACGAACCGCTTCTAAAATCTCCGCCACCTCCGCCTCACTGACCGTCAGCCAACGACTGACGAAGTCGCCTGGCAGCAGGGCTTCTAGGCGACGACTAGCGGTTCTCCAGGCCCAGTGCAAGGGATTCGACCGGCCATCGTCGGAGGGATCTGGCATGGCGTTACGGCAGCGCTTCCCTATCATTCTAAAAGTGTCTGACCGCAGGGATTTGAGCTGGTCAGCATTTTGCTATTGGGCAAGGTAAGGGTCGCTTCATGCTATACCTATTAAGGTTTGTTAAGAGCTCTCAGGATAAAGAATTCTCGAGAAAATTTTGCTCTTTTGGGCACCTTTGGTTATTGCTTTGCAAAAAAATGCTTGGGATTCCTGCTTAGGGGGATTCGTTCGGCGTTGCAGCTTCAGCGATTAGTCCTTGCCCAGGCCGTTACCTATTGGAGATTCAATTCTTGACTGCAACTTTAGATCGAAGCATTCCAGCGGGTGCAGTGAAGCCCCAGCTAAAAGACGTCATTAAGTCCCTGCCCAAAGCCTGTTTTCAGAAAAGCCGTCGTCGTGCCTGGCAGCGGGTTGCCTTGAGCGTAGGGGCTGTGCTTTTGGGCTACGGGGCGATCGCCCTTTCCCCGTGGTTTTTACTGCCGTTTGCCTGGTTTTTCACCGGCACCGCGCTGACTGGTTTTTTTGTGATTGGCCACGACTGCGGACATCGATCCTTTGCCCGTCAGCGCTGGCTGAATGACCTGGTGGGTCACACTTTAATGATGCCGCTGATTTATCCGTTTCACAGCTGGCGGCTGCTCCATGACCACCATCACAAAACCACCAACCAAACCTACATCGACAATGCCTGGCAGCCCTGGACCGAAGAGGACTATGCCAATGCCTCTCCCTTTATCCAAGGGGGCTACCGGCTGTTTCGCCAGGGACTGTGGTGGCTGTCGTCAATTATTCACTGGGCTGGCTATCACTTCGACCCTAAGGAAGTTGCCCCCCGTCACCGGTCTCAGGTTCGGTTCTCCATCGCCGTTGTCATCGGGTTCGCCGCTGTCTTTTTCCCGACCCTGATTTGGGCCACTGGCTGGTGGGGTTTGGTGAAATTCTGGGTGATGCCTTGGCTGGGCTTTCATTTCTGGCTGAGCACCTTTACCCTGGTGCATCATACGCTGCCCGAAATTCAGTTTCGGCCAGTGGGAGAATGGGACGCCTACGAAGCCCAAGTTCAGGGAACCGTACACTGTCGCTATCCCCGCTGGATCGAGATTTTGTGCCATGACATCAATGTCCACATCCCTCACCACGTCTCCACGGCGATTCCGTCTTACAACCTGGCGATCGCCCATCGCAGTCTCCAGCAGCATTGGGGTCACGACATGATTGAACGGCGGTTTTCCTGGCAGCTAATGCAAGACATTACCCGTGAATGCCATCTTTACCATCCTCAACGGGCCTATCAGCGGTTCTCAGAGTTTCGCCGCCAGCGTTAGCGCCAGACGAGTTTCTTTCCTGAATAGATGCCACCTCTGGTTCAGTTCATCCACTGGCCTAGTCTAGGTCTGTATCAGAGGTGGTAATCGTCAAGATCAAGGCTAGGATAGGAAACTCGAACGCTTGGCCTACGCTGACGCCGCTTGATCTATGTCTTTGTTGCGATTTTTGCCAGCTGCTACGGCAGCTCTGTTGGGTTTAGGCTTAGCCCCCGCCGCCGCCATCGAATTCGATCAGCAGTCGATTCCCTCGGAGCGAGTGGTGGCCGTGGCTAGCCCGGTGCGAAACGGTGAGCTGTACAGCCTGTTGATTCTTGAACAGCTCAGCAATAGCCGCCCCTGCTGGCAGGAATCGGGCAGCGGCCCGGTGCGCATCGAACCGCTGCTGCTGAATTTTGACTTTACAGGCATCTGCGATCGCAAGACCGATAGCAACGGCTATTCCCTGCGAGTTGATGGAGAGGATTTGGCCCTCAGCTATCGGCTCGAGATTACCCGTCGGTCCAATGATTTAGTCCTTCAGGCAGTGCCCTTTGAGGCCGGTGCTCCCCGCATCGACATCGGCCATACCAGCGGTATTACCAACGACTTTGCCAAGATTGAGCTCTACCCGGGGTGGGAAATTGCTCGCCGCACCTACAACGGTCAGGCCCTCGGGCATCTCTACCTGAACCATGAGCAGCCGCTAGGAATGGCGATCGCTCAAGGCGTGCCAGATCTGACCCCTAGCTCGCCTAGCCAGCCCACCGCGCCGTTGCCCAATGTGCCCCTGCCGTCGGCGCCCGCCGCCCCCTCGGTCGCCGCTGCTGGTTCCCATTACCGCGTAGTCGTATCCGGCTCTAGCGATGACTTACTAGCTCAGGTGCGAGCTGTCGAACCCTCCGCCTTTCGTACCCGAGTGGACGGGCAGTCGGTGATTCAGGCAGGCCTGTTTCAAGAATCCAACCGGGCCGAACAGCTGCGAGTGGCCCTGGCCCAGAGGGGGCTGCCAGTAAAAGTGCTAGCCGCTAGCGCCCCGGCGGTGGCCTCTACCCCGTCAATTCCCTCGGTGCCCCAAGGAGAGCTGGTCGTAGTGATCGATCCGGGCCACGGTGGCCGTGACCCCGGCGCGATCGGCATTGGTGGCCTGCGGGAAAAGGACATCAATACGGCTGTCTCTCGCCGGGTGCAACAGACCCTCCAGCAGCGGGGGGTCACTGCGATTATGACCCGCGATAATGACACCTATGTCACCCTCGAGGGCCGGACCGTCTTTGCCGACCGGGTTGGGGCCGATGTGTTTGTCAGTATTCACGCCAACGCCATCAGCCTGTCTCGCCCCGAAGTGAACGGTCTGGAAACCTACTACTACAGCAGCGGTCAGCGGCTGGCAGAAGTAATCCACAACAGCATTCTGCGACGGGTGAATATTGCCAATCGCGGCGTCCGACAGGCCCGGTTCTACGTGCTGCGCCGCACTTCCATGCCAGCAGTACTGGTAGAAACCGGCTTCGTCACCGGCAGCACTGATGCCGCCCGCTTCCGCAACCCGGCAGTCATGAACCAGATGGCCGATGCGATCGCCGAAGGCATCCTGGCCTATTTGGGGCGTTAAGAGTGTTTACTTCACTTCATCCGGATCGATGCCGAGTTCTCTGAGCTTGGCCGCTAGGCGATCGCTACGTTCTGCCGCAGTGTCTGTCCAATTGCCTGCTGCGTCGAACCAGCGCAACCCAAGTCCGTCGGTATCTTGATAGGTTCCCCACCAAACCCCCAGCCCTAGCTTCAGTTCTTCAAACCAGAACCGCTGATTGTTGATAGTTAATTCTTGATAGTGGATACCGACGAGCTGAAACAGGCGAAACAAATTTTGGTAGCGATCGAACACCACGTAGTAGCTGTCTCTTATACACATCT
>PYEQ01000499.1 GCA_003017785.1 filamentous cyanobacterium CCP5
TTTGACCAGGGCGTGAATGTCTTCGGGGGTCAGCTCGACCTTGACGCGACCCCTCAGCGCCCGCACCACGTCAGAGACAGCCCCGTACAGCTCTTCGGGTTCGGGCAGCTTGATGTCGAAGTAGAAGGCGTCGTGGGAAATGCTGGCGGGCAGGCTGATGCCTTCCCCCGAAACAATCAGGGTGGACTGGTTGTGGGAAAACTGCTCGGCCACCTCCCGAAACTGACGGGCAACCACCGGGTCTTTCAGGTGGTGGGCAAAGTCCTTGAGCCAGTAGATGGCTTTGAAACTCATGTCCTGGATGTGGCGCAGCATGTCGAGGGGTTCGGTGGTCTTGCCAATTGCCTGGTTGCGCTGACCCCCCGGCGGGGCGTATTCGTTTTGCCAGCGGTTGCTGGGGCTGGAGGGCGATCGCACCAGTCCTTGCGCCACGCTCCACTCAAACACGGCCATTTGCAAATCTTTGCAGGCTCCGTGAATCAGCGCCTCCACCCGTTCTTCTTCCACCGTTTCCATCACAATCACCGGATGGAAGGACAGTACGAGGGTTTGCAGATGGCTTACGCTGGCGGCAAATGACATGGGATGAGTCCAGAACAGCACTATGGCTAATGTTCCCGTCAGGCTAGAAGCATTCCGCAAACTTCCGTAGATTTACCGAGGATACCGATCTACATCAAGGCTCTGTGTTGAATCCAGCTTCGCACGGCGCGAATCACCTGATTTTCGCTCTGGCTTTGGCGCTGGGTCAAAAACACGTTTAGCTCCACCAGGCTCACTTGAGGAAAGGCCATGCTCGTTTCGGTTTCAGCATATCCCTGCGATCGCAGCTGATAAATCACCAGCCCTCGCTGCTTGGTGTAGCGCCACACCTCCGGCACCCCCAGATCTTGGTAGATATTCATGCGCTGGGTGGAGGGGCTGGTGATGTCTACCTCAATAACCAAATCAGGGGATAGCTGGTCGGGGATGTCTGGGTCTAAACCCTGGATCTGATCCGCATTTTGAATATAAAAGCCAGTATCGGGTTCAGCACTTTTTTCTAAATCAGCCCGTTCTAAAGTGGTTGAGCCCATATCAACCACCTCCAGGCCCAACTCTTCCGTCAGGGTCTTAACGATGCGCGCCAGCAGCCGGTTGATGATCTCATGCAGCTTAGATGGCATTTTGAGGGTGAGAATCCCCTGGTCATAGGCGATTCGCGTGGCTCGGTGGTTCCCCATGTCCGCCACCATGGCCTGGTACGTGGGCCAGCTAATGTTGGACAGCACAATGGTCTGGGTTAGCTGCCCGTCAAAATCCTCCAGATCTAGTTCACTGACTTGGGCCGAGATACTCATGGGGGGCGATCGCGATCGACTCTTTCATCTTACGAAATTCTCTTTTCCTGACTGTCCCGGCTGAGGCGATAGCGAATTGGGCCTTTCGCCTGGCGAGGGTTAACCACCTGACCCTTTTGGGTCATGGCGATCGCCCCAGCCTCCGCCAGTTCTATTCCCACCGATCGCACCTGGGGCATCAGGTCGCGCCAGCTATCCCCGCCCAGATCGCGGGCGACTTCAGAGGGGCAGATGGTTTTGTGGGGGCCACGCTCTTGCACCTTTTGTAGAATGCGATCGCGAATTGCCTGGTCGCTAATCATGGGGCACTCGGGTTTCCAGGGCCAGAAACTCCCGCATATATTGGTTGACTAATGCTGGCTGTTCCTGCTGCACCCAGTGGCTGCAATTGGGGATGTAGCGCAGGTGGAAGTCCCGCACGTACGCCTCGGTGCCGTAGGTGAGTTCTTTGCCCAGGGCCACGTCTGCTTCCCCCCAGATCAGCAGGGTGGGCACCTCCAGCACTCCCCAGGAGCGTTGAAACAGGTCTCCCTGGACCAAAGCCCGATAGTAGTTGAGCATAGCGGTGAGGGCACCGGGCTTGGCGGCGGCGGTTTTGTAGGCGGCGATGTCGGCTTCGCTAAAGGCAGACTTGTCTACTGCTGTCCCGCGAAACATCTGCTCGATCGCCCAGTAGTCTCCCGCCTGGATCAGCCATTCCGGCAGCAGGGGGAGTTGAAACAGGCCGATATACCAGCTTCGTAATAGCTGTTGAGGGGTTTGCAGCCCTGCCGCGAACTTGGCCGGATGGGGCAGGTTCATGACGATCAGCCGGTCGATCAGATCCGGGTGGGCATAAACGGTTGACCAGGCCACGGCCCCGCCCCAGTCATGGCCAACCAGGATACAGCGATTGTATCCCAGTCCCCGAATGACTCCGGCGACGTCAGCAACCAGCTCCGCCATCCGGTAGGCATCGACTCCCTCAGGCTTATCGCTATCGTTGTAGCCCCGCAGATCTAGCGCCACCACCCGATAGTCCTGGGCAAACTCCGGGATCTGATGTCGCCAGGAATACCAAAACTCAGGAAAGCCGTGGAGAAACAGCATCAGCGGTCCTTCTCCAGCGGCTACGTAGTGTAGCTGCACGCCGTTAGTTTCGATCTGATGATGTTCCCAACCGGCGATCGTCATCGGCTGTATCTCCCTGTCTCTGTCTACATGGCGCTGGTAGCGGCAAAGGTAGCCGCTAGCACCCCTAGCAGCACCGCCCAGACAATCCACTCCGTTTTAGACACATTTTTCAGGCCCAGCAGGTTGCGAGATCCTTTACCCGCTGACGGCTTCGCAGCCGGTTTTGGCTTTTTGCCATAGTCCGGGTCAGCTTGTTTCCGTCGTTTGGCTTCTCCCATGAGGCTGCTCCATCGCTATGATTACCCATCATAAGTGGGTCAGGATTCGCCGAGGGATACCTAACCGGCCTGGGGCGGGTGCTGGTCTAGAACCTTCGCCAGGTATTTACCCGTATAAGATTGGGGATTTTTCGCCAGGTCTTCCGGGGTGCCCGCAGCAATAATTTCGCCGCCGCGATCGCCCCCTTCTGGCCCCAGGTCAATAATCCAGTCGGCACAGCGAATCACGTCCAGGTTGTGCTCGATCATCAGCACCGAGTTGCCCTTGTCGACTAAGCGCTGCACCACGTCTAGCAGCTTATGCACGTCGTAGAAAGACAGACCGGTGGTGGGCTCGTCGATCAGGTACAGGGTCTTGCCGGTGGAGCGGCGGGCTAGCTCAGAAGCCAGCTTCATCCGCTGGGCTTCACCGCCGGAGAGGGTGGGAGCTGTCTGGCCCAGGCGAATGTAGCCCAGCCCCACGTCCACCATCGTTTGCAGCCGCACAGAGGCTTTGGGAATGTTCTGGAAAAAGTCCAGGGCTTCCTCCGCCGTCATGTTCAGCACGTCGGAGATGTTTTTGTCCTTGTACTTCACCTGCAGGGTTTCCCGGTTGTAGCGGGCTCCTTTGCACACCTCGCACTGCACGTACACGTCCGGCAGGAAGTTCATTTCGATCACGTTCACCCCCTGGCCGCCGCAGGCTTCGCAGCGCCCGCCCTTGACGTTGAAGGAGAACTGTCCTGCCTTATAGCCCCGCGCCTTGGCCTCAATGGTTTCGGTGAACAGGCTGCGGATCACGTCGAAGACGCCGGTGTAGGTGGCCGGGTTGGAGCGGGGAGTGCGGCCAATGGGGGACTGGTCGATGACGATTACCTTGTCCAGGGCGCTCAGGCCCCGCAGTTCGCCGAGCTGCTTTGGAAAGGGGATTTTGCTGCCGAAGTGCTGCCGCAGGGCCGGATAGATCAGGTCGTTCACCAGGGTCGACTTGCCCGAGCCGGAGACGCCGGTGACGCACACCAGCCGCCCCAGAGGAATGTCCACGTCGAGGTGCTTGAGGTTGTTGCGGTGGGCATCTTTGACCACCATGTGGGCGGTTTTGCCGGTGCGGCGCTGGGCCGGGGTGGGAATCGATCGCCGCCCGGAAAGATAGGCCCCAGTCAGGGACTCTTCGGCCTGACAGAGATCCTGAAAGCCCCCCTCCGCGACGATCGCCCCGCCG
>PYEQ01000500.1 GCA_003017785.1 filamentous cyanobacterium CCP5
GTCCTATGCGTTTGAGCATACGGCCTTGGCTACCCAGGGGGTGCCTGCGGAGCGAGTGCTGCAGGTGGTGGCTCGATTAGGCAAGGCTGTCGGTGCGGCAGGGCTGGGGGGAGGTCAGGTGGTTGATCTGGCTAGCGAAGGTCAAACCGACGTCTCCCTGGAAACCTTGCATTTCATTCACACCCATAAAACCGCCGCGCTGTTGGAGGTGGCGGTCACCTCGGGGGCCATCCTGGCTGGGGCGGCGACAGACCTGGTTGATCGCCTGGCCCGCTATGCTCAAGCCATTGGTCTGGCGTTTCAAATCGTCGATGATATTCTCGATGTGACTGCAACGTCTGAGGAACTGGGTAAGTCTGCGGGTAAGGATCTCCGGGCTCAAAAAGCGACCTATCCCAGCCTTTGGGGTTTAGAAGAATCCCGCCAACGAGCCCATGAACTGGTTGAGTCAGCCAAGGCCGAATTAGAGGGGTTTGGCGCGTTGAGCCTGCCCCTGAGGACGATCGCCGACTACATTGTCATTCGCACCCATTGATTGGAACCATGCAAGATTTCGGTGATATTCTCCACAACCATGTCCTGGTGATTGCGATCGCCGCCTGTTTGGTAGCCCAGCTGTTCAAAGCAATCATTGAGTTTGCCTTGAGGGGCAAGCTCAACCTCAGAGCCATGGTGGAAACGGGAGGAATGCCCAGTGCCCATTCGGCTCTGGTGACGGCCCTGGCCTGCGGTATTGGCCAAACCCTGGGCTGGTCGAGTCCGGCGTTTGCCGTGACTTCTGTGTTTGCCATTATTGTGATGTACGACGCGGCCGGGGTGCGGCAGGCGGCGGGCAAGCAGGCTCGGGTGCTGAATCAAATCATTGACGAGCTGTTTCAGGAAAACCCCGAGTTCAACGAGGACCGGCTCAAAGAACTGCTCGGACACACGCCGGTTCAAGTGTTTGCCGGAGCAATCCTAGGGGCGATGATTTCCTGTTTGGCAGCCCCTGCCTATTAGCCTGCCTGGAAGGCTAATAGGCGCTGGATTCGTCACGATTGTTTTAACACCATTGCTCTAAAAAGAGGTGGCTATCGCTGGCGTCAGCATTACGACTTCTTGGCCGTTGACGATAAACCCAGAAATATTCCGCTGGGCTAACACCTGCAGAGTAGTCGCGGCCCCCTCGATGTTGGAGCTATGGGCAATCAGCAGGTAGGGCCGTTGACGATAAACCGCTAACCCGATGGCCTGACCGACCTGTTCCTGGACGGCTAGGGCGATGTCTGGCTGGTCTTGATAGTTGACGAGCACCGTGAATCCAGATCCTAAACTGCGCGGGTCGAAGCGGGCGGTGGGTTCTGGGGTCGATTCTGGACTGGCAGCCGTAGAGGTTTCTTGGGGTGGTGCAGGGGTTGCTGCTGCTGGGGGCTGGGGTGTCGCAGGCGTCGCAGGAGCAACCGCAGGACGGGCGACAAAGGCCTGGAGCTGCTCAACCTCGGTCATGTATTGAGCCCAGGCATTGGCCGTTTCTAAGTCGGTGAAGCCTCCCCCCCGCACGACCGTATCGTCTAGATAGTTGCACACTAGGACCGTGCTGCTGGAGGGCAGCAAGTCTTGAATGCGAGTGCGATCTTCCGTGGATTCTCCCCGCACCAGCAGCAAATATTCGTTGGCGGCCGGAGGCGGGCAGGGCGGAAAGTCGGCGGCCAATCCTGGTTTTGGGCTGCCGACGCCAAGGACAATTAGGCTGGCGATCGCGCCGCCTGCAGCTGATCGAATGTGCGTAGGCATCACCGTATCCCCCCACGGAGTAACTAATTTGACCCTTTGTCTGTCAGCCGTCAGTGCAGCCGGTCTGTAATGGATAGCCCCCGACCGCTGACGTTGGCGAGATCAAGCCAAGGGTCTAGGCGTTCCAAGCATAACGCTTTCTAGCCCCAGCGCAACTGAGGCTAAAGGGCGGGATTGAGAGAGGCTAAGGGGTCTGGAATGGCGTCAGACGGTGCTTGAAACTCGCCGGTAGCGATATACTCAAGCCGCAATTTTAGCCAGGCGATGAAGGTCTTGTTGGTGGTCACAATCGCCACAGCAGGCTGAGGAACCTCGGCTTTGAGCGCCGCCAGGGCCGGGGATTCTAAAAACGCAGGCTGCTTAATGAGCCAAAAGTCTAGGGCCTGCTCCTGTTCCCGGTAGTAGCGGCGACGCTCCTTGAGCACTTCCTCTAGGGGCTCCTCTTCAAGAAGGAACTGGGCGCTGCCAACGGCGTAGTAGTAAGTTTCCATTAATAGTCTCCCCGAATGACCTGCTTCATTTCTCTGACGGCCCGCTCCAGACCAACTAGGACAGCCCGGCTAATGATGCTGTGACCGATGTTTAACTCCTCCATGCCCTGGATGCAGGCAACCGGATAGGTGTTCCAGTAGGTGAGTCCGTGGCCGGCATTGACCCGTAGTCCTAAAGCCTGGGCTTGCTGAGCGCTTTGGCGCAGGGTTTCCAGAGCCTGTTGCTGTTGGGCTTCCCCATGGGCTTCGGCATAGGGACCGGTATGGAGTTCGATGAATTGAGCACCTACCTGGGCGGATGCTTTGATTTGGGCCGCATTGGCGTCAATAAACAGGCTGACCGGAATACCTGCCGTTTGGAGATTGGTGACTACCCTGGTGATGGTATCTATCTGGCCAGCGACATTGAGACCGCCCTCTGTAGTCACCTCCTGTCGTCGCTCGGGCACCAGGGTGACGTAGTCTGGTTTGAGGTCGAGGGCGATCGCCACCATTTCTTTGGTGGCAGCCATTTCTAGGTTTAGATGAGTGCGCACTGTTTGCTTTAGCAGCCGCACATCTCGGTCTTGGATGTGACGACGGTCTTCTCGCAGGTGAACGGTGATGCCGTCGGCTCCCGCCAATTCTGCCAGAGTGGCGGCGGCCACCGGGTCGGGCTCAACGGTGCGACGGGCTTGGCGCACGGTAGCCACGTGATCAATATTGACGCCTAGGGTCGGCAACTCGACTCCTTGAAATCCGGATATGATTGTATCTCACCTTGTGAATCCCAGGGCCGACTTCGGGGAATTTCTCCTAAAATTCGACCGGGCTGACCAGGGGCGGTGGCGGCTGAGAAGGCGTCGATGGGCGCGTCGGAGTCGAGGTCGCCAGGGGGATTTGGGCCCCATTCACGATGCCGCCGAGCACCTCTAAATCTTCGGTTTCCAGTAGCTGCTCCAGCGCTTCCGTAAGGACGGCTTTCTCCGTGTAGGCAGGGCGGGTGACGAGGACCAGGCCGTCGGTTTCGGCCTCTAGCAGAATGGCATCGTTGCTGCGACTGAGGGAGGGGGCATCGACAATTACCAGGTCAAACCGGCCCCGAGCATCGACCAGGAAGCGCTGCATTTCGCTGGATTCCAATACCGCTGCGGCCTGTCGCTGGGGGCCTGGACTGGGAGCTATGTAGAGATTGGCAACCTGGGGCACCATCTGAATGGGGTCGGCGCTAAATCCGCCGTAGTAGCGCAGGGGCTCTCGCTGGGCTCCAGGGGGCAGATTGACGCCCAGATGGAACGCTTCCGATGGGGAATGGAGATCAGCTTCGACGATTAGGGTACGGCGACCGGCCCGGGCTGAGGCAATGCCTAAACTGTAGGCGGTGAAGCTCTTGCCTTCGCGATCGCGGGTGCTGGTAATCAAGATGGCCTTGGGTTCTCGACCGCCTTCTTGGGCTCCGGCCAGACGAATATTGCTCCGCAGCCGCTCATAGCCATCACTGTAAGGGGAATCCTCTGCCAGGACTGCGCCATAGGGATTACGAGCAATCACCAGGGGAAGCAGCCCGACCAGGGGCACATCCTGATCGCGAAACAGGGTCTGGAGATCTTCATGGGTGCGCACGGTGCCATCCAGCATATCCAGTAAGAACACCACGACTCCCCCGGCAACGATGCCTAATAGCC
>PYEQ01000501.1 GCA_003017785.1 filamentous cyanobacterium CCP5
GGCCTATAAGCTGAAAAGTCCCAAATATGATGTCGACGAGGCGAAGCGTCGGGATGCTACCTATGCCGTACAGATGTACGTGCCTACCCGGCTAATTAATAAGGAAACTGGGGAAATCAAAGAGCAGGAAGTGTTCATCGGAGATTTGCCTCTGATGACCGATCGCGGCACCTTCATTATCAATGGAGCCGAGCGAGTCATTGTTAACCAGATCGTTCGGAGCCCTGGCGTCTACTACAAGCAGGACATCGATAAGAACGGGCGACGCACCTACAACGCCAACCTGATTCCCAACCGCGGGGCCTGGTTGAAATTTGAAACCGACAAGAATGATCTGGTCTGGGTGCGAATCGATAAAACTCGTAAGCTCTCTGCTCAAGTGCTGCTGAAGGCTCTGGGATTGACCGATGCCGAAATTTTTGATTCCCTGCGTCATCCGGACTATCTACAAAAGACCATCGACAAAGAAGGTCAGTTCAGCGAGGAAGAAGCTCTGCTAGAGCTGTACCGCAAGCTTCGCCCTGGCGAGCCCCCGACCGTCAATGGTGGTGAGCAGCTGCTCAATTCCCGCTTCCATGATCCTAAGCGTTATGACCTCGGTAAAGTTGGTCGCTATAAGCTGAATCGCAAGCTACGACTGAATATTCCAGATAGTACTCGCGTACTAACTCCTCAGGACATACTAGCAGCGATCGACTACCTGATCAATCTGGAATTTGATCTAGGCCACGTCGATGACATCGATCACCTGGGCAACCGTCGGGTCCGTTCTGTTGGCGAGCTCCTGCAAAATCAGGTGCGAGTAGGTCTAAATCGTCTAGAGCGGATCATTCGCGAACGAATGACTGTTTCCGATGCCGACTCCCTGACCCCCGCCTCCCTGGTGAACCCCAAGCCGCTGGTGGCCGCTATTAAGGAGTTCTTCGGCTCCAGTCAGCTCTCCCAGTTCATGGATCAGACCAATCCCCTGGCGGAGCTAACCCATAAGCGCCGTCTCAGCGCCCTTGGCCCTGGTGGTTTGACCCGGGAGCGGGCAGGCTTTGCCGTGCGAGACATTCACCCTTCCCATTACGGTCGGATCTGTCCGATTGAGACCCCAGAAGGACCCAATGCTGGTTTGATTGCTTTCTACCGCGTGGAGAACGGTCGCGTGCGTCGGGATTTGCCGCCCAACAGCATGACCGCCGATGAAGAAGACGATTTGCGGGTAGCACCTGGAGACATTCCCACCGATGAAGAGGGGAATATCCTCGGAGATACAGTGCCTGTGCGCTATCGTCAGGACTTTACGACCACTTCTCCGACTGAGGTGGACTATGTAGCGGTATCGCCGGTACAGATCATTTCGGTGGGGACTTCCCTCATTCCCTTTATTGAGCATGACGATGCCAACCGAGCGCTGATGGGTTCGAACATGCAGCGTCAGGCGGTGCCTCTGCTGCGTCCGGAGCGTCCCCTGGTGGGAACCGGGCTAGAGGCTCAGGCCGCCCGTGACTCCGGCATGGTGATTATCAGTAAAACCGACGGGCAAATCGTACATCTCGATGCCAACTGGATCAAAGTGCGTGATCCCGAGGGGAATATCCACACCTATGAGCTACAGAAATACCAGCGCTCTAACCAAGACACCTGTCTCAATCAGCGGCCTCTCATGTTCCCTGGAGACCGGGTGAAAGCGGGTCAGATCCTCGCTGATGGTTCTGCCACTGAAGGCGGAGAGCTAGCTCTGGGGCAAAACGTGCTGCTGGCCTATATGCCCTGGGAGGGATACAACTACGAGGACGCGATTCTGATCAGTGAGCGGCTGGTGTACGACGATGTCTACACCTCCATCCACATCGAGAAGTACGAAATCGAGTCCCGCCAGACCAAGCTCGGCCCTGAAGAAATTACCCGAGAGATTCCCAACGTCGGTGAGGATGCCCTACGGCAGCTTGACGAAACCGGGATTATCCGGATCGGTGCCTGGGTGGAGTCCGGCGACATCCTGGTAGGCAAGGTGACGCCGAAGGGTGAGTCCGACCAGCCTCCAGAAGAGAAGCTGCTGCGGGCTATTTTCGGGGAAAAGGCTCGGGACGTTCGGGACAACTCCCTGCGGGTGCCTAATGGCGAGAAGGGCCGCGTGGTGGACGTGCGGGTATTTACCCGAGAGCAGGGGGATGAGCTACCCCCTGGTGCCAACATGGTGGTGCGGGTCTACGTGGCCCAGAAACGCAAGATCCAGGTGGGCGACAAGATGGCCGGACGCCACGGCAATAAGGGGATTATTTCCCGGATTCTGCCCATCGAAGATATGCCCTACTTGCCAGACGGTACGCCCATTGACATCGTCTTGAATCCCCTTGGGGTTCCCTCCCGGATGAATGTGGGTCAGGTGTTTGAGTGCCTGTTGGGCTGGGCTGCCGAAAATCTAGATGCTCGCTTCAAGATCACCCCATTTGACGAGATGTACGACAAGGAAGCTTCTCGTAATTCAACCCACGGCAAGCTGCAAGAGGCCAGGGAGGCTAAGGGCGAAGACTGGATCTTTAACCCTGATGACCCTGGCAAGATTCAGGTCTATGACGGGCGAACGGGTGAGCCATTTGATCGGCCTGTGACCGTGGGCAGAGCCTACATGCTGAAACTGGTGCACCTCGTGGACGACAAGATCCACGCTCGTTCTACTGGCCCCTACTCCTTGGTGACCCAACAGCCCCTTGGTGGAAAGGCTCAGCAGGGCGGTCAGCGCTTTGGAGAAATGGAGGTGTGGGCGCTAGAAGCCTTCGGGGCTGCCTATACCCTGCAGGAACTGCTGACCGTTAAATCTGACGATATGCAGGGCCGTAACGAAGCTCTCAATGCCATTGTTAAGGGCAAAACGATTCCTCGCCCTGGTACCCCAGAATCCTTCAAGGTGCTCATGCGTGAGCTACAGTCCTTGGGCTTGGACATTGCCGTTCACAAGGTTGAGACCCGTGAGGATGGCACCAGCCGTGACACTGAGGTGGATCTGATGGCTGATGTCGGTAATCGTCGTACGCCATCTCGCCCGACCTACGAGTCTATTAGTCGTGAAGAACTCGAGGAAGTCGAGGAGTAAGGGCTGCCGATTCGAGTTAGGGATGGCCGTTTGTGGTTAGTTGGTTGTCTCTAACCAGATGACTTCCGAATTCGGATCGTATCTTTGTTGGACTAACTTTCCGTTAGCGCCGTCGTTTCCCACCATTCCAAAGGAATACCCAGAGCATGCCTAAGCTAGATCAGCGTTTCGACTACGTCAAAATTGGTATCGCTTCCCCTGATCGTGTGCGTCAGTGGGGAGAGCGGACGTTGCCCAACGGACAAATCGTTGGCGAAGTTACCAAGCCTGAGACGATCAACTACCGTACCCTGAAGCCGGAAATGGACGGGCTCTTCTGTGAGCGAATTTTTGGCCCGGCTAAGGACTGGGAGTGCCACTGTGGCAAGTACAAGCGGGTTCGGCACCGCGGCATCGTGTGTGAGCGTTGTGGTGTAGAAGTCACGGAGTCCCGGGTGCGGCGCCATCGCATGGGCTTTATTAAGCTGGCAGCGCCGGTAGCCCATGTCTGGTATCTCAAAGGCATCCCTAGCTACATCGCGATTCTGCTGGACATGCCCCTGCGGGATGTGGAGCAAATTGTTTATTTCAATGCCTACGTGGTGCTGGATGCGGGTAATGCTGAGAATCTGAGCTATAAGCAGCTGCTCACCGAAGACCAATGGATGGAAATCGAAGACCAGCTCTACGATGAAGAGTCAGAGCTGGCTGGGATTGAAGTTGGCATTGGGGCGGAAGCGTTGCAGCGACTGCTTCAAGACCTAGAACTAGAAGCGGTAGCGGAAACTCTGCGAGAAGAAATCGCTAATGCTAAGGGGCAAAAACGGGCCAAGTTAATTAAGCG
>PYEQ01000502.1 GCA_003017785.1 filamentous cyanobacterium CCP5
GGATTGCAGCTCCACCACCAGGGGGCGAGTGCCCTCGCAGGCGACGATGGTGGCGACTCCTGGCACCCGTTCTTCCCGGTTGCCCAGAAACAGCTGGGAAGGGTTGCTGATTTCTTCGAGTCCCCGGTCTACCATCTCAAACACCCCCAGCTCGTGGGTGGCCCCAAAGCGGTTTTTTACCGATCGCAGCAGCCGGTGGCTGGCGAAGCGATCGCCCTCGAAGTAGAGCACCGTATCCACCAGGTGTTCGAGCACCTTGGGACCGGCGATCGCCCCCTCTTTGGTCACATGGCCGACAATAAATAGAGAAATACCTGTACGCTTGGCCACCTGCATCAGCGCCGAGGTGCATTCCCGCACCTGGGATACGGAACCGGGGGCGGAGGTCAGGGCCCCGTAATACAGGGCCTGGATGCTGTCGATCACCGCCACCGTGGGCTGCAGCGATTCCAGCTCCATCAGAATGGTCTCCAAATCAATTTCAGGCAGCAGGTAGAGCTGCCGCCCGACCGCCTGGGCTTTGCCGTCGCCGTTGGCCGAAGCCCCCCTCGAACCATCACCGGGGGCTAACCGCTGCCAGCGCAGCTTTACCTGCTGGCCCGACTCCTCGGCGCATACGTACAGCACCCGGGTTGCCGCCCCCATCTGATGGGCCACCTGGAGCAGCAGGGTTGACTTGCCAATCCCCGGATCGCCCCCCACCAGCACCAGGGAGCCGGGCACGATGCCGCCGCCGAGGACGCGATCGAGTTCTTGATAGCCGGAGGTGAGTCGCGCCTGGGGATGGTCCTCGATCTGATCCAAGGTCAGGGCAAGGCGGGGTTTTAGCTCCGTGGGAGATTTGGCCGATCGGCGGCTGCGGGCCGCTGGCAGCCCCGTTTTTACCTCGGCGGCGGTGTTGACTTGCTCCACCAGGGAGTTCCAGCTGTTGCACACCGCACACTTGCCAAAATACTGGGGAGATTCGGCTCCGCACTGGCTGCAAACATAAATGGTCTTGGCTTTGGGCATGGGCATCCGGCGAGAGCAGTTCACACGTTCTATTTAACCCTAAGGTCAGGCTGGGCGGTAACCAATCACCAATCCCGTTGAGGGTGAACCGCTTTAGATAAGTCAACAAAACCTCCTAAAGCGGCTCATAAACCTTAAAAAACCCTGAAAACCCCTGTTATTAAAAGGTTTGCTAGATCCCTATGGCCCGATATGACGTAGGATTTGAGGTGCGAACCCTAAACAATTGCGAATATACGGCCCACTTTAGTTATAAAAGTATGGCTTTTCGTGATGAAGCGTGACCTTTACGGGGGCTAGGAACCTTGGAACACAACAAAGAAAAAATTCTCGTCGTCGATGATGAAGCCAGTATCCGCCGGATTCTGGAAACGCGGCTGTCCATGATTGGCTATGACGTGGTGACGGCTGCCGACGGTGAAGAAGCCTTGGAAACCTTCCGTTCCTCCCACCCGGATCTAGTGGTGCTCGACGTGATGATGCCCAAGCTCGACGGTTACGGGGTCTGTCAGGAGCTGCGCAAAGAGTCTGATATTCCGATCATCATGCTGACGGCTCTGGGGGACGTGGCCGATCGCATCACCGGCCTCGAACTCGGTGCTGACGACTACGTGGTCAAGCCCTTCTCCCCGAAGGAGCTGGAAGCCCGAATCCGCTCCGTGCTGCGGCGGGTGGATAAGACCGGTACCTCCGGCATTCCTAGCTCCGGCGTGATCACCATCAACAACATCCGCATCGATACCAACAAGCGGCAGGTCTACAAAGGCGACGAGCGGATTCGCCTCACCGGCATGGAGTTCAGCCTGCTAGAGCTGCTGGTGGGAAAGTCGGGGGAGCCCTTCTCCCGGTCTGAAATTTTGCAGGAAGTCTGGGGCTACACCCCCGAGCGTCACGTCGATACGCGGGTGGTCGATGTCCATATTTCTCGTCTGCGGGCTAAGCTCGAAGAAGACCCCAGCAACCCGGAACTGATTTTGACGGCACGGGGCACGGGCTACTTGTTCCAGCGAATCATCGAACCGGGTGAAGAGTAGTCTGCTAAAATCTTTTAGGGTTTTTTACAGATTTATTCTTCATGGGATCAACTCGGGCACGGATCGCAGTTGATGCAATGGGAGGGGACTTCGCCCCTGCTGAAATTGTCGCAGGTGCGATCAGAGCCAAGGCCGAACTGGGCGTAGACATTCTCTTAGTGGGTCAGCCGGATGCCATTCGAGCATCGGTTCCCCATCCAGAAAACCTGGATGGGGTGGAAATTGTTCCCGCTGAGGGCATGGTAGAAATGCATGAGGAGCCCCTCAGTGCCCTGCGGCGAAAGCCTGAGGCTTCGATCAATGTCGCCATGAACCTGGTCAAGCAGGACCGGGCCGATGCCGTGGTATCAGCGGGTCATTCCGGGGCGGCGATGGCGGCGGCCCTGCTGCGGCTAGGGCGGCTCAAGGGCATTGACCGGCCCGCGATCGGTGCCGTTTTCCCGACGATTGTGGCGGGCAAGTCGGTACTAATTTTGGACGTAGGTGCCAACGTAGACTGCCGACCCAAGTTTTTAGAGCAGTTCGCGGTGATGGGCACGATTTACTCCCGCTATGTGCTCGGAGTAGAAAAGCCGCAGATCGGTCTACTCAATATTGGTGAAGAGCCCAGCAAGGGTAGCGATGCCGTGCTCAGGGCCCACCAGCTGCTCCAGGACAACCCGGCGGTGCCCTTTGCGGGCAATGCCGAAGGGCGAGATGTGCTCTCCGGCAACTTCGACGTGATTGTTTGCGACGGTTTTGCAGGCAATGTACTGCTGAAGTTTGCGGAGGCGGTGGGCGAAGCGATTTTGCAGATTTTGCGGGAAGAACTGCCCCAGGGCATTCGCGGCAAAGTCGGGGCAGCGGTGCTCAAGCCTAACCTGCGCCGGGTGAAGCAGCGGGTAGATCATGCCGAACATGGGGGTGGTTTGCTGCTTGGGGTGGCGGGCATTGCGGTGATCAGCCACGGCAGTTCCCAGTCCCCGTCCATATTCAATGCCGTGCGTCTGGGCAAAGAAGCGGTAGATAATGATGTGCTGGATCGGATTCGGGTCCAGTATCAGAAGGTGGCGGCGGCGCCAGCAGCAGATGGAGATTAGATGTTAAATCAGCACAGTAGCGGGGTGGCCTTCACGGGCAGCGGCTCCGCTCGATTGGGTACCGTGCTCACCAATGACGATCTGAGCCGGACCGTCGATACATCCGATGAGTGGATTGCTACCCGCACCGGCATTCGGAGTCGCCATATTGCCGGACCTGATGACTCTCTAGCCTCTTTGGGGGCTGAGGCGGCTAGGGGGGCGATCGCCCGGGCCAATCTCACCCCCCAGGACATCGATCTGATCATTCTGGCCACCTCCACTCCGGACGACCTGTTTGGCAGTGCTGGTCTGATCCAGGCGGCGTTGGGGGCGACCCGGGCCGTGGCCTTTGATCTGACGGCGGCCTGCTCTGGGTTTGTGTTTGGCCTGGTGACGGCGGCCCAGTTTATTCGCACGGGCACCTATGCCAACGTGGTGGTGATTGGGGCCGATATTCTCTCCCGCTGGACGGACTGGAGCGATCGCCGCACCTGCGTGCTGTTTGGCGATGGGGCCGGGGCGGTGGTGATGCAGAAAAGCGATCGCGATCGGCTGCTGGGATTTGAGATGTGCAGTGACGGGTCTATGAATGGCTGCCTCACCCTGGCCTACCAGGGCCAGGCAAAGCCGCTCACGGATACGGTGGCTCACCAGCAGGGCAGCTTTGCCCCGATTGCCATGAACGGTCGGGAAGTGTACAAATTTGCTGTCAGCCGCGTGCCCGAAGTCATTGAAAAAGCCCTGTTCCGGGCCGGACTCACCCCCCAAGACGTTGACTGGCTGCTACTCCATCAGGCCAACCAGCGCATCC
>PYEQ01000503.1 GCA_003017785.1 filamentous cyanobacterium CCP5
CCTGGGCCTTTGGAATCGTCAAACCCAACTGGGCTATACCTTTGACTCTTCCACCTGCTTCAAACTGCCGAACGGAGCCGAGCGATCGCCCGATGCCGCCTGGATAGAAGCCAGCCGCTGGGAAGCCCTTAGCCCCGCTGATCGCGACAAGTTTCCCCCCATTGCGCCAGATTTTGTCATCGAGTTGCGATCGGGCAGCGATCGGCTCGCCACCCTGCAAGCCAAAATGCAGGAATATCAAGACAATGGCGTACGCCTTGGCTGGCTAATCAATCCCCAAGATCAACAGGTCGAGATCTATCGTCCCGATCAGGCTGTTGAAATCCTGGCAGCGCCCCAGCGCCTCTCTGGCGAAACGGTTCTGCCCGGTTTTGTGTTGAACCTCACCCGCATCTTTAGCTAACGGAAACACCGTCTATCCATGAACAGCACCGCCAGCATCGTCTCTAAAGTTTGGAGCTTCTGCGACATCCTCCGGGATGATGGCGTCGGCTATGGCGACTACCTCGAACAGCTCACCTATCTGCTGTTCCTCAAAATGGCCGACGAATACAGTAAGCCCCCCTACAAAAAGGACGTCGGCATCCCTGCTGGTTATGACTGGGACAGCCTCCGCACCAAAAAAGGCG
This sequence comes from filamentous cyanobacterium CCP5, assembly GCA_003017785.1. Lineage (GTDB taxonomy): Bacteria > Cyanobacteriota > Cyanobacteriia > Phormidesmidales > Phormidesmidaceae > CCP5. Next base: position 630 of record PYEQ01000503.1, read on the forward strand.
CAGCGCTAGAAACCCACTACATCAACCTGCTGCGCACCCTTGGTCAGCAGAAAGGACTCCTGGGCCAGATCTTCACCAAGTCCCAAAACAAAATCCAGGATCCCGCCAAGCTTGCCCGCATCATCGACATGGTTGATCGCGAAAAGTGGAGCACCCTCGGCAAAGACGAACACGGGCGCGACGTCAAAGGCACCATTTACGAAGGACTGCTAGAGAAAAATGCCGAAGACACCAAAAGCGGAGCCGGGCAATACTTCACCCCCCGTTCCCTAATCTGGGCCATGGTCGAATGCATTCGCCCCGAACCGCTCAAAACCATTGCCGACCCCGCCTGCGGCACCGGCGGCTTCTTCCTCGCCGCCTACGACTTCCTGGTCAACAACTACCCACTAGATCGTGACCAAAAAGACTACCTCAAATTCTTCACCTTCCGAGGTCACGAAATCGTCGCCAGCACCCGCCGCCTCGCCCTGATGAACATGTTCCTCCACAACATCGGCGACATCAGCGGCGAAAGCATGATCGACCCCCAAGACGCCCTGATCTCCCAGCCCAAAGAAACTTACGACTACGTGCTCGCCAATCCTCCCTTCGGCAAAAAGAGCAGCATGACCTTCACCAACGAAGTCGGAGAACAGGAAGAACAAGACCTGGTCTACAACCGCCAAGACTTCGACGCCACCACCTCCAACAAACAGCTCAACTTCCTCCAGCACATCCGCTCCATGCTGAAAATCGACGGCCAAGCCGCCGTCGTCCTCCCCGACAACGTCCTATTTGAAGGGGGCGCTGGCGAGAAAGTCCGCAAAGTCCTACTGAAACGTACCGATCTCCACACCATCCTGCGCCTCCCCACCGGCGTGTTCTACAAGCAGGGCGTCAAAGCCAACGTCCTCTTCTTCGACAACAAACCCGCTTCCAACGACCCCTGGACAAAAGAAGTCTGGTACTACGACTTCCGCACCAACATCCACTTCACCCTGAAGAAGAACCCCATGGAGCGCAAGGATCTTCAGGACTTCATCAACTGCTATAACCCGACGAATCGGAGCGATCGTACCGAAACCTGGTCCGAAGACAACCCCGAAGGCCGCTGGCGCAAGTTTACATACGACGAACTCATTGCCCGCGACAAAACCAGCCTCGACATCTTCTGGCTCCGCGACAAAAGCCTCACCGACCTCGATAGCCTCAACGACCCCGATGTCCTAGCCCAAGAGATTGTCGAGAATCTAGAAGCTGGCTTGGAGAGTTTTCGGGCGATCGCGGGTTCCCTCGAAGCCACCGAGAAAGTCGCTGACATCGCTTCGGCCTAACCTATATTTTCTCAAGGAGCATTGCTGGATAGTTGCTCCGCGCCGCAACTACTCGGGTGACCACCAAGGGGGCTGGAGTCCAGGCACAAAGGGCGATCGCGCGGATTTTGTGAGCGATCGCTGCCCAACGAGATTTAAGGGTTTCGGGCAACTGGCACATCCCTTACCCCACCTTCTCCAACGCCCCCTCAACTTGCTCCACGAACTGCGATCGCCCATGACAACTCAACACCAGCACCTCAATTGCCCGAGTCATCGCCACATAGAGCAACCGGGCCTCTTCAGCGACCGACTGATGGGGGTTGGGCAGATACCCCAACCCAGGAATAAACACCACCGAGAACTCCAGCCCCTTGCTGGCGTGCATCGTCATCAGCTTGATGCTCTCCTGGGAGGGGTCAAAATTGCGGCTATTCCGGTCTTTGTTGATCCAGTCCACCGGCAGCCCTGCCTTCTCCAGCTCCCGCGAGATTCGCTCCCCCATCCACTTGGTTCGATAGAGAATCGCCATCTCATTCCAGGGGATATCCCGCTGCTTACATCTGTATCTGGAGCCATCCAAACAGCTGCCCGACCGTAAGCTCGATCGCAGCGGCAAATGCGGGAACCGGCAGTCTATCCTCCGGAGCTTCGAGGGACATGAGGCGCTTGTCGGGATCATAAACCTGCACTAGCCGTTCACCCGGATCAATCAGCCAGCCCAGCTGGCAGCCGTGGTTGAGGCAGTGGAGAATATTGCTGGCCACTCGGGTGGATGACTGTTCAGGACTGAGAATTTCGATAGTCCAATCAGGATAAGCATCGAAGGCATTGGCGATCGTGCCGTCTTCGTTAATCGGCAGGCGAGACCATTGAAAGACAGCAATATCGGGGACTATAGAGCGCCCTCCCAGAGTGCAGCGCAGTTCAGGCAGAGCCAAAGCAATTTGGCTATCTTCGGTTACGGCGTTAATGGCGCTGGTTAGCTTTTGCTGGATGCGACTGTGCTGGCCCTGGGGCATGGGTTTCTGAATGACGTATCCGTCGATATATTCACTGGCCGGCTTAGTCTCTGGCAGCTGCAGAAACTCATCCAGAGTCATAGGTTTTGACGAAATTTGAACCATGGGCCATTGTCCTAGGGGCTTACCTCAGATCCTATCGCCATCGGCTCAAACTTTCCCTGACTATCTGCGACGACGGTGACATTTTGGCAAACTGTAGCCATGTCTGAGCCTATCGAAATCAATCTCTCTCCTAACCGGCAGTGCAGCCGGTGTCAGTACAACGCCCGGAGTCAGTTCCTAGTCTGTGCCCTCCATCCGACCGGGCCTGAGGAGCGGGAATGCCCTGATTTCAAGGCGCTGTCTTTGTCCTCCCAAGACTCCAGTCAGGATGAGCTTCTAGACGGTCAGCTGCCACCCCCATCAAATCCGTTTGAGGAAGAGTGGATGAGGTTCTGGGGGCCAACTGAGGAAGAGATGCTGGCGTTTTGGGGGCGGAGGATTTGAGGGAGGCATAGACGGAATCATGCACCGCCGAACTTCTGCATCATGGCCTCAGCCCGTTTTCGATTAGCAAGCTAATGACTCTATATGTCTAGACATAAATGTGTCTGCAAAGCTAGATCGTGAGAAGACCAGACATCGAGATGCCTTGCCGCCTGTCTTCTTTATTTTGCAGGCTTTTGGGTTTCAGATTTGTGTAGGGCTCTATAGCTGTATGTCTAGACTCCTATATGTCTGGACTTGTGTATATCTTTATTCCGCAGCTAACTGGCAGGGAAATACTTGGCAAACTTGATTCGAGTGGCTTGGATAGCTAAGTCGTGGGCCTGCTGAATGAGGTATTCTGCGATGCCTGCATGTTGTTGAGTTCAGACCTAAGGCTTGGGGGTTGAAATGCCGCCACGGAAGAAGAAAGAGAAAGATAACATCATCGGTGAGATTTCCAACGATGCTGGAGATCATGCTGTCTTCGAGGTTC
>PYEQ01000504.1 GCA_003017785.1 filamentous cyanobacterium CCP5
GTAATCACCGTCGGCTCATCCCGCCCGGTGGTTTCTTTGAGCTTGGAAACCTCGTTAGCAATCTGGATCAAATCCGCCAGGGCGGTCTGGGTTTCCTGGTTGTGGTTGGCGGGGTTGGGCTCGAAGCTTTCCACATAGAGACGAATGGTAGCGCCAGAGGTGCCGGTGCCGGAGAGGCGGAAAACAATCCGGGAACCGTCGGTGAAGCCAATCCGAATGCCCTGGTTTTTAGCGACGCTGCCGTCCACGGGGTCGGTATAGGCAAATTCGTCGGCGTAGGCGACTTCGTAGCTGCCAAATTTCTGGCCGGGCAGGGAGCCGAGCTGCGATCGCAGGTGTTCCACCAGGGTATTGGCCCGGTCGGACTCCACCGCTTCGTAGTCATGGCGGGAGTAGTAGTTGCGGCCAAAGGTGCGCCAGTGGTCTTTGACGATGTCTTCCACGGACTGCTGCTTCACCGCCAAAATATTCAGCCAGAACAGCACCGCCCAGAGGCCGTCTTTTTCCCGCACGTGGTTAGAACCGGTGCCGAAGCTTTCTTCGCCGCAGAGGGTGGCTTTACCGGCATCCAGCAAATTCCCAAAAAACTTCCAGCCGGTGGGGGTTTCGTAGCAGTCGATGCCCAGTTTCTCGGCCACCCGATCCACCGCCTGGCTGGTAGGCATGGACCGGGCCACTCCGGCCAGGCCGGAGCGATAGCCGGGCACCAGGGTGGCGTTGGCCGCCAGCACCGCCAGGCTGTCGCTGGGGGTGACAAAGAAATGCTTGCCCAAAATCATGTTGCGATCGCCGTCCCCATCGGAGGCCGCGCCGAAATCCGGAGCGTCATCGCCAAACATGACTTCAACGAGATCATGGGCGTAGACCAGGTTAGGGTCGGGGTGGCCACCGCCAAAGTCTTCTAGAGGTTCGCCGTTCTGCACGGTGCCCGCCCCGGCATTTAGGCGTCGCTCAAAGATTGCCTTGGCATAGGGGCCGGTGACTGCATGCAAGGAGTCCATGCACATGGAGAAATTGCCGGAGAGCAGCTGCTTGATCAGGTTGAAGTCAAACAGGGACTCCATCAGGGCGGCATAGTCAGCCACCGAGTCGATTACCTCCACCTTCATATTCCCGAGCTGGGTGGAGCCGATGCGATCCAGGTTGATATCGGAGGCGTCGAGGATTTTGTACTCGGTAATGGACTGGCTGCGATCGTAAATAGCGCTGGTGACGTTCTCCGGGGCAGGGCCGCCATTGCTGACGTTGTACTTAATGCCAAAGTCCTCTTCCGGGCCGCCGGGGTTGTGGCTGGCGGAAAGAATAATTCCACCCAGGGCGTTGTTTTTGCGAATCACGCAGGAGGCGGCGGGAGTGGAGAGAATGCCCCCCTGGCCCACCAGCACCTTACCAAAGCCATTGGCAGCGGCCATCTTCAGAATGATCTGAATCGCTTCGCGGTTGTAATAGCGTCCGTCGCCCCCTAGCACCAGGGTCTGGTTTTGGATTCCGTCCAGGCTGTCAAAAATCGCCTGGACAAAGTTTTGTAGATAGTTGAGCTGCTTAAACGTCGGCACCTTCTTCCGCAGGCCCGACGTACCGGGCTTTTGGTCCGAGTAGGGCTGGGTGCTTACAGTCTGGACACTCATAAATTATCTCCCTCTAAAAGCCAAGCGTGACCCACGCCTTGTGGCTGACATCATCCAGGGCCCGCCATAAAGCTGGATGGATGCATCAACTAGCCTTCACTTTACTAAGTCTTGGCTCTTAGGCCAGTGCCCGACGGCATAGTTTGCCAGGAAAACTTGTGAAACCCTGTAGCCTACACTGCCATCAAACGAACCATGGCCGAGGCTGGCTACGCTCCCAACGACCGCCAGGTTGAACAGGCAAAGATGAGCTGATTAAGGCGCTGCTGGCAGCTGCCAGCTGAATCCTTCGCAACGTTTTTTTGTTCTATGAGGACAGTCTGAATAAAAATACGGAAAATATATCTCCGTATTTTTTCGCATACGGCCAACAAGCTCCAATCATATTTAAACCCCCGCTGTGAAGGCCTTAGAAAAGGGGATTTTGAGACCTGCACGAATTGGATAGATGTGACGATTAGGGCGAGATCGCCTTCTTAAAGCAACGCTTTATGAAAACTACAAAGTCCTGGAGGGAATAATTCCGTGAACTCCCTCTCACGGGAGCAAAGATAGTTCTTTAGCCTGATTGTGTACGACACACTTGTGGGGCTATGGGTACTCAATTCTTTAAATACGCGATCGCGACAGGGACAGCCTCGGTGGCTCTGCTGACTGCCGCAGGCGAGGCCAGTGCGTTTACGTTTACCACCAACTTTGAAGGAGCAGGGGGCAAAGAAGACGTGTTTCTCCAGTCCGTCATCTTGGAGAGTGGCGAGATTGTCAGAGACTTCTCATTTATTACCAGTGCCAGCATCGTCAGCAATGACACATATACTGGCGGGAACACCGGAGCTGCCAGTGCTGACAAAGGAGACAAGGCCACAACCGGCTTGGCTAAAGAGAATGTTTCTGCTGAGGAAATCGCCGCTAATTTAGGCACCAACAACCTCAACAACATCATCGATACCGAAGATAAAGGCAGCTTCCGAATTGATCTGAACTTCTCCAAGGCTATGGATAACCTGCTGATCTGGGAGCGGGGTATGAACAGCGATTTGGGGATTCAGGCGCTCAGTGCAGAGGGTAAACTAATCGGCAACTATCTGAAGATCAGCCGTGACAGCTGGACCGACGCCGGCTTCAGTATTGACACCACCGAAATTGGCAAGGCTCAGAAGGTGGGCTCGTTTGGAGTCAACCTCATGAAGGATTTGGGCGTTAGCAGTCCTGTTAGCAGCGTACGCTTCTTTAGCGAAAGCAGCTTCAATGGTCCAGACTGGAAATTCGTTGGTACCGATGCGGAGCGCCCCTCTGAAGATGTTCCAGAGCCTGGTTTGGTGCTGGGGCTGAGCCTACTTAGCGGGGCAATTGTCTACAGACGCAGACAGACTCAGAGCTAGATGCTTATTGAAGCAGCCTGGTATGTAGCCAGATAGAGCAGGGGGGCCAAAAGCCGCCCTGTTTTGCTTTGGAGCCAGCGACACTAGAACAGAATGAGATCGCCCTCCCCATCGGAGGCCGCGCCAAAATCTGGAGCGTCATCGCCAAACATGACTTCAACGAGATCATGGGTGTAGACCAGGTTAGGGTCAGGGTGACCACCGCCAGAGTCCTCCAGGGGTTCGCCGTTCTGCACGGTGCCCTCCCCCACATTTAGTCGCCGCTCAAAAATCGCCTGGGCATAGGGACCAGTAACCGCGTGCAGAGAGTCCATACACATGTAAAAACTCCCAGACAGTAGCTGCTTGATCTGGTTGGAGTCAAACAGGGCCTTCATCCGAGCGGCGTAGTCCGCCACCGAGTCAATTACCTCTACCTTCAGGTTGCCAAGCTGGGTAGCGCCAAGTAGATGAGATGGCGCTGGTGACGTTCTCCGGGGCGGGGCCGCCGTTGCTGACGTTGTACTTAATGCCAAAGTCTTCTTCCGGGCCGCCGGGGTTGTGGCTGGCGGAAATAATAATTCCGCCCAGGGCATTGTTTTAGCGAATCACGCAGGAGGCGGCAGGAATGGAAAGAATGCCCCCTGGCCCACCAGCACCTTGCCGAAGCCGTTGGCAGTGGACATCTTCAGAATGATCTGGATGGCTTCGCGGTTGTAGTAGCGTCCGTCTCCCCCCAGCACCAGGGTTTGGTTTTGGATGCCCTCCAGGCTATCAAAAATGGCCTAGATGACGTTTTGCAGATGGTTGGGCTGCTTAAAGTCGGCACCTTCTTCCGCAGGCCCGACGTACCGGGCTTTTGGTCCGAGTAGGGCTGGGTGCTTACAGCCTGGACACTCATATGGTTATCTCCCTCTTAAC
>PYEQ01000505.1 GCA_003017785.1 filamentous cyanobacterium CCP5
CTGCTGGATGCGCCCATGGGGGAGCAGCAGTGGGAGCCCCTCGTGGTGATTACCGGGGATCAGGCCCTGTTTCAGCAGCGCTACGGAGAAGCCACCGCCGAAAACGTGCTGCGGTTTTTGACCTTCGATCGCGACTACCCCAACTCGATTCTCTCCTGCGTGCGGACGGCGCGGGAAAATGCGCGATCGGTGCGGGAGGTGATTTCTTCGGAAATGTGGGAGCAAGTGAACGCCTTCTACCTGATGGTGACCGCCGCCGCTGAGGAGAAATCGATAGCGGATCTGCACACCTTTTTCCCGGAGGTGAAAATGGCCAGCCACCTGTTTGCCGGGGTGATGGACGCCACCATGGCTCATAACGAAGGCTGGCACTTTGGCCAGCTGGGGCGGCTGCTGGAGCGGGCCGACAAGACTGCCCGGATTCTGGATGTGAAATATTTTATTTTGCTGCCGTCGGTAAGCGATGTGGGCTCCCCCCTGGATGATTTGCAGTGGGTGGCCCTGCTGAAGTCCGCCAGTGCCTATGAAATGTACCGCAAGTGCCAGTACCGAATTACCCCCGAGAAGGTGACGGAGTTTTTGATCTTAGACCGGGAGTTTCCCCGCTCGATCCATTTTTGCGTGGCCCAGGCAGAGCAGTCCCTCCACTGCATTTCGGGGACCTCGTCGGGGTCATGGCGCATGCCCAGCGATCGCGTCCTGGGTCGATTGCGATCGGAACTGGACTATCTAACTATCGATGAAATCATCCACCAGGGGCTGCACCAGTTTCTAGACGATCTAGAAATTCGCTTCAACGAGGTGGGCCAAAAAATCTTTGAAGATTTCTTTGCCCTCCAACCGGTTTGAAATGTATACGGCGCCAATATCGCCGTGCAATAGGCGAAGCGCCTTGAATCAACCCTTTTCAGCACACCGAATAGCTTAGAGTCTCGTTGGGTTGAACAGGAGCTGTCTTTGTGAAGCATCCCTGAGAGGGTTTCAGCTTCGTTGGAGCTAGGGGAGCGCTACTGGTACGGCGGGGCTAGCTTCGTTTCAATCCCTGAGAGGGTTTCAGCTTCGTTGGAGCCTTTGTCGTTCTTTACCCGGACGGGCTTACCTTCGTTTCAATCCCTGAGAGGGTTTCAGCTTCGTTGGAGCCACTAAGTTCGATTGACGCCCCGGCGTCGTTCTCCGTTTCAATCCCTGAGAGGGTTTCAGCTTCGTTGGAGCCTGGCCAGCTACCCTCACACACTCACGCGGTAACTGTTTCAATCCCTGAGAGGGTTTCAGCTTCGTTGGAGCAGGATTTCAAGCTAGTCTTCCGATGCCGATAGCGGGTTTCAATCCCTGAGAGGGTTTCAGCTTCGTTGGAGCGAATTAAGACTGAGCATGGATATGAGTGTTCTTGGTTTCAATCCCTGAGAGGGTTTCAGCTTCGTTGGAGCTCGCCACCCCCAATCCCGTGCTGCCGCAGGAATTGCTTTGTTTCAATCCCTGAGAGGGTTTCAGCTTCGTTGGAGCCTCTGGCAAGGTCATTGTCCTGGACTGCGAGACCTATGTTTCAATCCCTGAGAGGGTTTCAGCTTCGTTGGAGCTTGCTACGACCAATGCCTACGTCCACAGCTCAGGGTTTCAATCCCTGAGAGGGTTTCAGCTTCGTTGGAGCTTTTGAGCCGTATTTGAGGCAGGCAATGTCAACAGGGTTTCAATCCCTGAGAGGGTTTCAGCTTCGTTGGAGCACGTTTCCCTCTGTGGCTTCGAGCGCATCTAGCTGTTTCAATCCCTGAGAGGGTTTCAGCTTCGTTGGAGCATCCTCAATGCTGTTAATAGCATCCTCAGCATAGGCTGTTTCAATCCCTGAGAGGGTTTCAGCTTCGTTGGAGCTTACTTGTGTGCTTTACAACTTTTCCAACTACCGGTTTCAATCCCTGAGAGGGTTTCAGCTTCGTTGGAGCTTCTGGCCCTAGCTCTTTTCGGTTGTCGTCATGCCGTTTCAATCCCTGAGAGGGTTTCAGCTTCGTTGGAGCAATAGTTTTGTACCCGTTGTGGTGAAGCGTCCATTTGTTTCAATCCCTGAGAGGGTTTCAGCTTCGTTGGAGCTGGTTTCGACAATACAAGCACAGGTAAAAGCTTCTGTTTCAATCCCTGAGAGGGTTTCAGCTTCGTTGGAGCCCGCCCCTATACGATCGCCTGGAGCCACCCGAAGGGGATGTTTCAATCCCTGAGAGGGTTTCAGCTTCGTTGGAGCCGCATCCTGGACACCTTTGCTGAGATCAACCTCATTGTTTCAATCCCTGAGAGGGTTTCAGCTTCGTTGGAGCCCCAGCGCGTCTATCTTTTCTTCCAGCAGTTTTTTGTTTCAATCCCTGAGAGGGTTTCAGCTTCGTTGGAGCTAGAGGCGGTGACTATGCCCCAGGCCGATCAAAAGGTTTCAATCCCTGAGAGGGTTTCAGCTTCGTTGGAGCCCAAAACCCTTGCCCTGTGGGCGTTTCGAGGATTGTGTTTCAATCCCTGAGAGGGTTTCAGCTTCGTTGGAGCTATATCCAAGGTTGCCTGGGTAGTCATTGACTCCGTTTCAATCCCTGAGAGGGTTTCAGCTTCGTTGGAGCCCTTCCCAGAACACGGCGCGACCATTTCCAAAGTGGTTTCAATCCCTGAGAGGGTTTCAGCTTCGTTGGAGCGTAATCCACCAAAAAGCTTTGTGGTGTATACTGCGGTTTCAATCCCTGAGAGGGTTTCAGCTTCGTTGGAGCAAAGCCCTTCAGTATCTTCAAATCGAAAATGGGTGGTTTCAATCCCTGAGAGGGTTTCAGCTTCGTTGGAGCGCTACCTTTCCACCCCCGAATATATCCCGCATGATGGTTTCAATCCCTGAGAGGGTTTCAGCTTCGTTGGAGCCCGAAGAAGGGGGCCTGGATCAAAGATCTTTGAAAGTTTCAATCCCTGAGAGGGTTTCAGCTTCGTTGGAGCGGGCTCAAGGTCAAAGTCATGAGGCAGACTATCAGACGTTTCAATCCCTGAGAGGGTTTCAGCTTCGTTGGAGCGTGAAGAGGGCTATATCGGCATCTATCAAATGGTGTTTCAATCCCTGAGAGGGTTTCAGCTTCGTTGGAGCTTCTGGGATTCTGACTGGCTTGCTTCTCACTCCAGTTTCAATCCCTGAGAGGGTTTCAGCTTCGTTGGAGCACTCCGTGGCTACCGCGTTGGTTGCGCTGGTTTCTGTTTCAATCCCTGAGAGGGTTTCAGCTTCGTTGGAGCCCCTTCTATGCCCCGTGGGTGAAGCTTCTCTTCTGGTTTCAATCCCTGAGAGGGTTTCAGCTTCGTTGGAGCCCTCAGCAACCCTTCCCCATCAGCAGCCGAAATTCGTTTCAATCCCTGAGAGGGTTTCAGCTTCGTTGGAGCTTGATTTCGTGAAAAGACGAAAGCTCATGAAGTTGTTTCAATCCCTGAGAGGGTTTCAGCTTCGTTGGAGCCTGCCGCTCTCCAGGGCCTGCTTCTCAGCGAGATTGTTTCAATCCCTGAGAGGGTTTCAGCTTCGTTGGAGCCGAGATAGCCATGATGGCCTTTGACTGCCCAGACTATGTTTCAATCCCTGAGAGGGTTTCAGCTTCGTTGGAGCCCCTGGGCCTTCATGCACTGCTCAAGGGCACAGGCGTTTCAATCCCTGAGAGGGTTTCAGCTTCGTTGGAGCCTGGGTAACACCGATCTGATTCCCCTCTTCATCTGTTTCAATCCCTGAGAGGGTTTCAGCTTCGTTGGAGCACCTGGCCACCAAAAGAAACCGAGTCACAGCAACGTTTCAATCCCTGAGAGGGTTTCAGCTTCGTTGGAGCCTTCAGGAGACCCCTTTGGTATCACTCATGTTACCGGTTTCAATCCCTGAGAGGGTTTCAGCTTCGTTGGAGCCCTCCTAGGAA
>PYEQ01000025.1 GCA_003017785.1 filamentous cyanobacterium CCP5
GGCCAGGAGAATCCCTTCTGTGAGGGCCTGGGCCGACTGAGCGGCGTCTTTTACCTGGGGAAAACTCAGCCCCAGGCCGGTGCAGCGTTCTTTCTTGGCCAGTTTGGCGGCGGCGGCGGCAGCCTGCCTCAGCCCTTCTAAGTCCAGCTTGTCTTTGGCTCCCAGGCCGACGATGCCCAGCTTGCGCACAGCCCCGTCTCGACCCACTCGGATGGCGGCAGAGGTTCCCGCTTTGCCGGTAAAGTCGTGGTCTTCGACCAGTTCCTGGAGCAGGCCGGATACGCGACTATCCAGCTCCGAGAGGGATCGGGAAAGGGGCAAATCGGCTTCGCAGATACCGACGATCAAACAGTCTCCGGTCCAGGAAAGGGGGCTCTTGGCTGAGGCTTGAAACTCCATATCTGTCTCTGTAGATAGCTGTAAAAGTTGACGCTGACTGGCCCTACTGTCCCGATCATAGGGGGTTGAACGCTGAATTTGCCGCCAGCCCCTTGAAACAAAGCCAGGTTTTTTTGCTAAAACCCTCTATGACCCCTCATTTCTTTCTGCCATGGCCAAGCCGCTGAAGCGAACGGGTATCTGGATGGCGATCGCTGCTGTTTCGGCCCTTACCCTGGGGGTTGGCACGGCGACCCTCCACACCCTCTGGCAGGATGCTAATCCCGAGGGTGAACCGATCGCCGCTCCGGCCCTGGATACTGAGGCGGCCGATCCGGTGTTTGTTCTGGCCAGCCAGCCCCCGGTAGATCGGGCCTCGGCCTTGGCCCAGCTGGCCAATGGCAGTGCCAGCCTCAGTCGCAGTCGGGCCCGCTATCTGCTGGCGATAGATCGCATCCAGGCCAATCAGGGGGGCAGCGCCATTCCCCTGCTCCAGGACTTAGCAGACGACTACCCGGCCATGGCTCCGGTGATTGGCCTCGATCTGGCCCAGGCCCAGACGGCAGCAGGCCAGGACGAGGCGGCCCGCACCACCCTGGAGCAGCTCCTCGCCGACCATGGCGATGATCCCGCCACCGGAGAAGCCCTCTACCGCCTGGGCCAGCAGGATCCGGCCCGGCTCGACCAGCTTTTAGAACAGTTTCCCAGCCATCCCCGCAGCGTCGAGGTGGCCCTAGCCCGACTTGAGGCTGACCCCTACCGGGCCGACGCCCTGCCGTTGCTGCTGGTGGTAGCGGAGCACGGTCTGCATACTCCCCAGGCCGGAGCCTTCCTGCTGCGGCTTAAGAATGAGTTTGCCAGCCAGCTCCAGCCTGAGCACTGGCAGCTCATCGGCTTTGGCCACTGGAAACTGGATCAGTATGCCGACGCTGGGGCGGCCTACGCCCGGGCTCCGGAATCTCCCCGCAATCTCTACCGGGCGGCTCGGGGGCTGCAGATTGGCGGCGAAAAAACGGCGGCGGTCGCCACCTTTAACCGGCTCGATCAGGCCTTCCCGGAAGCGGATGAAACCGCCACTGGCCTGCTGCGACTCGCCAACAGCCTGCCCAATGAAGCGGCCCTGGATGTCTTGGATCAGGTGGTCGATCGCTTTCCTGATCGCGCCGCCGAAGCCCTAGAGCAGCAGGCCGACCTCTTTGCCGCCATGGCCAGCCCTGGGAGCGCCAATGCTGCCCTTGAGCAGATCTTTGCCGCCCATGGCGGCTCTGAAACGGCGGCAGAACTGCGGATGCAGCGGGCCTTTGAAGCTGCTGAGGCCAACCAGGTTGACCAGGCCCTGATCTGGGCCCAGGGAATTTTGGATCAAAATCCCCGGTCCGAGGTAGCGGCTCAGGCCGGATTTTGGCTGGGCCAATGGAGCCAACAGCAGGGACAGTCGGAGACGGCCCAGCAGGTGTTGGAATGGGTAATTGCCCACCATCCCGAGTCCTACTACGCCTGGCGGTCAGCGGTGGCGTTGGGATGGAACGTCGGCGATTTTCAGACTGTACGGTTTGAAACTCCCGAGGTGCAGCTGCCACCCCAGCGGGAGCCCCTGCCAGCGGGGTCTGAAACCCTGAGTGAGCTCTACCAGCTGGGCCAGCAGCAGGATGCCTGGAGCCGCTGGCAGGTGGAGTTTACTAACCACCAAGATCCCACCGTTGCCGAGCAGTTTACCGATGGGCTGATGCGCATCGGCGTCGGGGACAATCTGGATGGCATCTATGCCGTGTCTAGCCTGGCCTGGCGCGATCGCCCCGAGGACCAGGCCCAGTATCAGCAGCTCAAACGCCAGCCCGACTACTGGCGGGCCCTGTATCCATTTCCCTTCGTGCAGACGGTACAGACCTGGGCAGGGCAGCGGCAGCTGAATCCCCTGCTGGTGATGGCTCTAATTCGCCAGGAGTCTCGGTTTGAACCGGCCATTCGCTCAGTCGCCGGAGCCACCGGTCTGATGCAGGTGATGCCCGCCACCGCCGCCTGGATTCAGGATCAGGCCAATTTCCCCGATTACAACCTGGAAAATCCCGAAGACAACATCAACCTGGGCACCTGGTATCTGGACTATACCCACCGGGAATACGACAACCATTCTTTATTTGCGGTGGCTAGCTACAATGCTGGACCAGGCAACGTTGCCAGCTGGATCGGTCGGGGCGGCTATGGCAGCGCCGATGAGTTTGTCGAGCAAATTCCCTTTCCAGAAACCCAGAACTACGTCAGGGCTGTCTTTGGGGGCTACTGGAACTATCTCAGACTCTACGATCCAGCGGTGGCTGCCCGGGTCAGCCAGCATCAAACCAGGGTTGCCCACCAACCGACCGTTACCCCTTAGAATAAGGTCGTCTGGGTCCATGGGTGCTTCTCACCACCGGTTGAGGTACTGTTTTTGAGTACTCGTCGTGCATCGTTTAGCGAGGTAGCGTGGCTAAGTTGATTTCCAGCCAAATTGAGCAGCTGCGAGAGATTGGAGCCTATCTACGCCAGGTTCGTCAGGAACAGGGTATCGATCTGGAAGATGTGGCCCACCAAATTTTCATTCGCCCAACCCTGCTGCGATCCCTAGAAGCCGGTACCGATGAACACCTGCCCGAACCGGTGTTTGTCCAGGGGTTCATCCGCCGCTATGGAGACGCCCTCGGCATCAACGGTCAGGCCCTGGCCGAGAAATTTTCTGTGACTCCAGTAGCTGTGCTGCCCGTCCCCCGAGAGGCCGCTGCCCATGGGGCGAACGGGGTGGTTGAACCGCAAACCCGAAACAGCCTCAAGGTGATTGCCAAGGCCGAAGACATGGAACCCAGGCCCAGCGCATCTAAGGTGCCCTGGGCCCTGATCGGGTCCGTAAGCGCCCTGGTGGTGATGCTGTTTTTGCTGGTGTGGGGTCTGACTAGCCGTCGCGAACAGGCTGTTACCGAGGCCCCCGCTCCCAGCGGGAGTCAGGTGGAGGCGAACCCAGCCGATGCCAACCAAAGCGAGACGAACCCGGCCGAAACCGAGGCGGCCAGCGAGGCGGAAGCCCCGGAAGCAGGCCTAGAGACCTCTACAGCTGCCCCAGCCGCCCCGGTGGTGGCAGTGGTGAACCTAACGGATCGCTCCTGGATTCGGGTCACCACAGACGGCTCCACGGTTTTCGAAGGCATCCTGGAGTCTGGCACCGAAGAAACCTGGACCGCTGAAAATTCCATTGTGATTACCTCCGGTAACGCTGGCGGGGTTGAGCTGGCGGTGAACGGTGGTGACGCCGTTGCCATGGGGGCAGCCGGTAGGGTGCAAACCATTACCCTAACTCCCGATACCGATCCGGATAGTCTGTCTCAGGCAGCTCCCGAGTAGCCTTCGGTCGTTCCGACGACCTCTGCCCAACCCGTTTACAATGGGCAGCAATACCTCAGGCTTAGTCCCACCTAATACGCCTATGTCCCCTGAGCTGGAGACCCTCGAAAATCAAGCGGCTACCCCGTCTAATCAAGCCTCGCCAGCGGTCGACCTCGACGATGTGCCTGGGGATGTGGAGATGTCCCTTTTCGATCACCTCGAAGAGTTGCGGATGCGCATTTTTTACTCTCTGCTGGCGGTGCTGGCGGGGATAGTGCTCTGCTTTTTCAAGGTGAATTGGATTGTTGAGCTGCTGGAGGTGCCTGCCAAGGGAGCGAAGTTTTTGCAGCTCTCGCCGGGGGAATATTTTTTCGTCTCCTTGAAGGTGGCGGGCTATAGCGGCATTTTGATCGCCAGTCCGTTCATTCTGTATCAGGTGGTGATGTTTGTGTTGCCGGGGCTGACCCGGCGGGAGCGGCGGCTAATTGGACCGATTGTGTTAGGCTCCAGCGTTTTGTTTTTCGCCGGTCTGGGGTTTGCCTACCTGGCCCTGATTCCGGCGGCGCTGAACTTTTTTATCAGCTACGGGGCCGATGTGGTTGAGCAGCTCTGGTCCATCGATCGCTACTTCGAGTTTGTCTTACTGCTGCTGTTTAGCACCGGGCTGGCCTTTCAAATTCCAGTAGTGCAGCTGTTGCTGGGACTGCTGGGGATCGTGTCTTCCAAGCAGATGCTCTCCAGCTGGCGCTTTGTGCTGCTGGGGGCAGCGGTGTTGGGGGCGGTGTTGACCCCTTCTACCGATCCGGTCACCCAGAGCCTGCTAGGAGGAGCCGTGCTATTCCTCTACTTTGGCGGCATTTTTATGGTCAAGGCGATTGGTCGCTAATGCGATCGCATGTTAAGTAAGTCAGGACTCCCCGGACAAACTCTTTATAATTAAGGTGTTAAGGGGCAAGTCCAGCCCCCGAGAGGCCGATAAATCCCGGAAGCAGGACAAGACCCCCGCTGCCACAGGAGGCCTGTATGTATCGCAAAGTTTTGGTGGCCCTCGATAGTTCTGAGCTGCAGTCGTCGGTGTTTGCTGAGGCCCTGGATTTAGCTAAAGCCACTGGGGCTGGCCTGATGCTACTGCACGTGCTGTCAGCCTTTGAAGAGGGTAGTCCTGGCGTCCCCATCAGGTCCTATCACACCGCCTATCCGGTCCTGGACGAATCCACCTGGGCCGTTTATCAGGATCGCTGGCATGACTATGAGCAAAGGGGCATCGAGCAGCTACGCGCCCGCCAGCAGCAGGCAGAAAAGGCCGGCGTTGCCGCCGAATTTACCCAAACCAGTGGTGAACCTCCCCGGCTGATCTGCGAGCTGGCCGGCACCTGGGAAGCTGATTTGATTGTCGTCGGCAGCCACGGTCGCCGGGGCATTAGCGAAATCCTCCTGGGAAGCGTTAGCAACTACGTGATGCACCATGCACCCTGCTCAGTGCTGGTGGTCCACGGCAGTCAAACCCAGAAAGCCGAAGGGTCCGATCAGCTGGCTGAGGCCGTGTCAGGCTAGTCTCGGTGGTAGGCGATCGCCCTCGGCAAGGGGGTCAACAATCCACTCACTTCCACCTACTCCTAACTATATAAGTGCCGTCTTGGCTAGTCGAGACGGTCTTTTTTTTTGTCCTGGCCGGGCTGGCTGGGAGGATTGCCATTTTCTAAGGGGGAGGCTCATTGGCAATGGTCAGCCGCATCACCTTCTCTCCCCCGCCGCTGGGTATAGAATCAAGGCACACTGGTCGCTGCCTACGGTAAGCTGCTGCTAAGTAGAAAAAGCAACTACGCCATGGCTCAGTCCAGAGGGACCTTCTGCCGGGAAAAACGGCTAGATTAAGCTGGACTCGATACGAACGGCCCTACAGAGTCGTCAACCTTTCTCCAGAACCGTAACTCAGATCGCTTGCACCCTATGGCCTATTCTGCTACGAAGACCCTGTTTAGCCTGACGACGGCGATCGATCACCGTCCGCTAACGGTCGAGGCTGATATGCCGGTGCGGGCTGTCATCGACACCATGGCGGAGGCCCAGAAGAGCTGTGTGCTGTCTGGACTAGAGCTATCCCTAAACACAGTGCTAAAAACCCAGGCCCGGGGCAGTTCGATTTGGGTGGTTGAGAATGATCGCCTATTGGGGCAGTTTACCCAGGCTGATGCCCTGGGCCTGGTGGCGGCTAACCAGGCGGGTAAGCAGGCAATCGCCACGGTAATGACAGCACCCGTGGCCCAGCTAACCCTGGCTGCAGACTCTCCCTGTGGGCTCGACGAAATCATGACGGCCCTGGAGAGTCTGCGCCAGCATCGGGCCCGCCAACTGCCGGTGCTCGACGGCCAGGCCCATCTGGTCGGCATCATCAACCCAGAGGGCATTCGCAGTGCTCTGCAGCTCGATCAGCTGCTCAAGGCGTCAACCCTGGCCGATATCATGCGATCGCCGGTGCTGACGGCGGTGGCGACCAGCTCGATTCTCCAGCTGGCCCAGCTGATGGCAGAGCACCGCCAGGACTGTGTTGTGCTGACCGATCCAGACCACAGCCTGGTTGGGCTGATGACCGATGCCGACATTGTGCAGCTACACCGCCTGGGCCTGGATTTGGACCAGATCCCTGCTGGGTCGGTGATGCAGATGCCGCTGCTGCAGCTTGCCCCGGATCGATCAGCTCTAGAAGGCTATTGGATCATGCAGCAGCACCAAACCCAGCGGTTTGTGGTGGTCGACTCCACGGGTACGCTGCTGGGATTAGTGACACCCACCACCTTTCTCTACACTCTGCAGATGGATCAAATGCAGCAGGTAACAGCGGACCTGCAGCAGTCGATTGCTGAATTTACCAGCCTGCGGGCATCCGGACAGGGGGGATCGACGACGGATGAGCAGCGGTTGGGCCCCGTAGAAAGCAGCCGCTTGCTGTCCACCATGGCCCTGCATATCCGCGAGTCTCTGGATGCCAAGATCATTCTCCAGACGGCTGTGGATGAAGTCCGAAAGTTCTTAGACTGCGATCGCGTACTGGTTTATCAGTTTAATCCTGACTTGTCTGGCACCGTGGTAGTCGAATCCTTAGCCGATGGCTGGCGTCCAG
Source organism: filamentous cyanobacterium CCP5 (assembly GCA_003017785.1). Classification (GTDB taxonomy): domain Bacteria; phylum Cyanobacteriota; class Cyanobacteriia; order Phormidesmidales; family Phormidesmidaceae; genus CCP5. The sequence continues at coordinate 6,854 of PYEQ01000025.1, forward strand.
CCCTGAACAGCACCGTCAAAGACACCTGCTTTGGCCAAAACTATGCCCAGGCCTACAAGCATGGGCGCCATCAGGTGGTGGATGATATCTACACGGCAGGGCTCTCCCAGTGCCATATCGATATTCTGGTGCTGTTCGACGTGCGGGCCAGCCTGGTGGTGCCGATACTCCAGGGCAACCACCTGTGGGGGCTGCTCTGCGCCTACCACTGTGCAGGGCCCCGCCACTGGCCAGACTTCGAAGTAGATTTGTTGACCCAGCTAGCCACCCACATGGCGATCGCCATTCAGCAGTCCGAACTGTACGGCCAGCTCCAGAACGAACTGCGAGAACGTCAACAGATAGAAGCAGAACTCAAAACTTCCCTGAGGGAAAAAGAAACCCTGCTCAAGGAAATTCACCACCGAGTCAAGAATAATCTGCAGATTATTTCTAGCGTATTAAGGCTTCAGACCGACTACATTCATGACAATCAGGTTTTAAGTCTGTTTCAAGACAGCCAGAACCGGATCCGCTCCATGGCGCTGATCCACGAAAAGCTATACAAAAGCCGGGACTTAACCCAGATTTCCATGGATGAATATATTCAAGATTTAGCCACAAGCCTGCTAACCTCTCACCAAAATGCCGCTAACGATATCGATCTCAATGTTCACGCTGGCGAGGTTTGGCTAAATATCGATAGCGCAATTCCCTGCGGCTTGATTATTAATGAGCTGGTCTCCAATGCCCTCAAACACGCCTTTCCTGAGGCAAAAGCGGGCCCTCACCGCATAGAAATTACCATGGCCGTCGAGGCCAATCATAGTTTCACCCTGTCCGTTCTAGACAACGGTATTGGTTTTCCTTCAGAGCTGGATTTTCAAAATACCGAGTCCTTGGGTCTAGAGTTAGTTTGTGTCTTTACTGAACAGCTAGGAGGAACTATCGAACTCAATAGCGATGATGGCACTCGTTTTGTAGTGACTTTTCCGGAATCCCCAGATGACGCTAGGAGGGGCATCTAGCATGGCCGGAGAACGCATATTAATTGTTGAAGACGAGCGGATTGTGGCTCGCGATATTGAAAAGCGCCTGGCAAAACTGGGCTATACCGTGGTTGGCTCAGTCGCCTTTGGAGAAGAGGCGATTGCGAAGGTGGCGGATTTAAGCCCCGACTTGATTTTGATGGATATTCAGCTTAAAGGGCAGCTAGACGGCATCGAAACGGCCGAACGGCTTGGCAGCCTGTACGAAGTGCCGATTATTTATTTAACTGCCTATGCAGATGAGGATACGCTCCAGCGGGCCAAGGTAACGGAGCCCTTTGGCTATATCGTTAAGCCTTTTGATGAGCGGGATCTCCACGTGGCGGTGGAAGTGGCGCTGCGGCGACGTTTAGCGGAGGCAGCGATTCGAGTCGCCCTGGACAAAGAGCGGCAAATCAGCGATATCCAGTCTCGGTTCTGGTCCATGGTAATCCATGAGTTTCGCAATCCCCTGACCTCAATATTGTCAGCGGCCCAGATGCTTGAGATCGACGACCCCAAACTCACCCCAGAGCGCAGAGCTGAGTATTTAACCATGATTGAGCGGGCGGTCCGCCTGATGGACAGCCTGATGAACGACACCCTGTCCATCGCCCGCACGGAGCACGGACAGCTGACGTTTAATCCCCAGCCCCAGGATGTGGAGCAGTTTTGCCAGAATCTGGTCGAAGAAATGCAGTTTGGCACCGGCCCTACCCACCAGATTCTGTTCACATCTAACGGTAGCTGCAGTGAGATGAGCCTGGACTACCAGCTATTGCGGCATATTCTAGCTAACCTGATCTCCAATGCGGTCAAATATTCCCCGGCTGGCAGCCGAGTCGAATTTAACCTCAGCTGCGAAGGGGGAGAGGCGGTGTTTCAGGTGAGTGATAGCGGCATTGGCATCCCCAAGGCAGAGCAGGCCCATCTGTTCGAGCCCTTCCATCGGGCCAGCAACGTCGGCGACATCTCTGGGACAGGGCTAGGCATGACCCTGGTGAAAAAGTGCCTAGATTTGCACAACGGCCAGATCGAGGTCAGCAGCGAAGTGGGGCAGGGCACGACAATCACGGTGAAGCTGTATGCGGTCTGCGCAGTCAGGCAGGCCCACTACAGCTAGTATCCCTCAGTAAACAATTACAAAAATCAGGGCCAGCGATCGCTGGCCCTGATTGCCGATGGCATCGCGCCCAAATCGGCGCATACCATTAATCAGGCGGCGACTATAGGGCCACGTCAGGGGGCAGTAGCACCTGGTCAATGGCGTGGATGACGCCGTTGCTGGCTTCCACATCCGGCATAATCACCATGGCATTGTTCACCATGACATCCCCTGTGGCGTCATCAACGGCAAGGTCAACCTCGGGACCAGCCACGGTTGCCACCGAACCGGTGGTTACCTCGGCAGCCGGTACTTCCGCCGGAATAACGTGGTAGGTCAAGATCTGGGCCAGCAGATCCTGGTTTTCGGGCAGCAGCAGCTGGTCGAGGGTGCCCTCGGGCAGGGCCGCAAAGGCTTCATTGGTGGGTGCGAAGACGGTGTAGGGGCCTTCGGCGGAGAGCACTTCGGCGAGTTCCGCTGCCTCGATCGCCTGCACTAGGGTGCTGAAGGACTCATTGCCAGCGGCTACCTCTACGACGGTACCCTCTGCCATGGACTCCTCTTCCATCGCCATTTCTTCTTCGGCGACGGGCTCTTCAGTAGTCTGCTCGGCAGGGGCACAGGCCCCGAGTACCGCGATCGCCCCGAGGCCCATCAGTCCCATGGCGAGTCGTTTTGAAAATACGGTGGTCATATCAATCCCTTATCTTCGGATTAGCTAGAGCTTTGTGAGTAACAGGTTAAGCGTTCTTAACCCTCATAGAAGATACAGGCAAAATCAAGGGTTTGCCCTCAACCGAAAGATTGAGGGCCTTCTAGAGCAAAAACTATCCGAAGAGAGAAAATTGCCAGTTAGGGAGCTTTTGACGATGAATCCGGGAACAGTTTCAGGCGATAGACGTCAGTAGCTTTTTCGTAGATTTGTGGAGCATTCGCGAAACCCAACGGAGCCGTTGCTGGGTGTTGGGTTTCGCTTTGTTTCGCCCAACCTGCTTGAGAAGATCAGGAACGGCTTCAACGGCCTGGAAAGCTACACCGCCAAAAACTCCTGGACAATGTCGTTGGTCAGTTCCACGGTGGGGCCAGAGGCCACAATCCCGCCCTTCTGCATGGCATAGTAGTAGTCGGCCTGCCGCACAAAATGCAGGTGTTGCTCCACCAGCAGCACTGAAATGCCTGTGGTTTCGACAATTCGCCGCACCGCCGACTCAATATCCAGGATGATCGAGGGCTGAATCCCCTCCGTGGGTTCGTCCAGCACCAGCAGCCGGGGTTTGCCCATCATCGCCCGGGCGATCGCCAGCTGCTGCTGCTGGCCGCCGCTGAGGTCTCCCCCCATGCGGGAGAGCATGGTTTTGAGCACCGGAAACAGCTCATAGATTTCCTCGGGTACGACTTTGCTGCGGGCGGCCCGGGTTCCCAACGCCTCCTGGCCGATCAGCAGATTTTCTGCCACCGTCAGCCGGGGAATGATTTCTCGCCCCTGGGGCACATAGCCGATGCCCATGCGGGCGCGACGGTCTGGGGGCAGCGCCACAATCGACTGACCGTCGTAGAGAATGTCCCCCCGACGGGGGCGCAGCAGCCCCATGATGTTTTTTAGCAGGGTGGTTTTACCCACGCCGTTGCGGCCAATCAGGCAGACCATCTGGCCCTTGGGTACGCTCAGGCTGACATCTCGCAAAATGTGGCTTTCGCCGTAGTAGAAGTTCAGACCGCTGATGTCGAGCATGTTGGCCGTCATCGGGTCTTGAAAGGTTGGAGCCGTTGCCGTCCCGGTCATGCCGCCACCTCTTGGCCTAAATACACTTCAATTACCCGGGGGTCGTTCTGGACTTCGTCCATGGTGCCTTCGCACAGTACCGATCCCTGGTGGAGCACCGTCACCTGACGGGCAATCTGCCGCACAAACTCCATGTCGTGCTCAATCACGATCACCGAGTGGCTCTCCGCCAACGCAATCAGTAGCTCGCCGGTTTTCTCCGTTTCTTCATCGGTGAGGCCGGCCACCGGCTCGTCCACCAGCAGCAGGTCCGGGGACTGGGCCACCAGCATGCCGATTTCTAGCCACTGCTTTTCTCCGTGGGACAGCAGGGCGGCAGGAACGTCGGCTTTATAGTCGAGGCCGATGGTTTCGAGCAGGCCACTGACGGTGCGTCGTTCGGCGGAGGGGGTGGCCTTGAACAGAGTGGTGAGGACGTTTTTACCCCGGTTGCAGGACAGCTCCAGATTTTCCCGGGGGGTCAAATTCAAATACACCCGCGGGGTCTGAAACTTTCGCCCCACCCCTAATCGAGCAATTTCGTGCTCCTTGTAGTGGGAGAGATCCTTCCCCTTGAAGGTGGCTTTGCCCTCGGTGGCGTTGGTTTTGCCGGTAATCACATCTAAGAAGGTGGTCTTGCCGGCGCCGTTGGGGCCGATGATCACCCGCAGTTCTCCCTCCTCCATGGAGAAATTCAGGTGGTTGAGGGCCTTGAACCCGTCGAAGCTGACGGTCACATCTTGGATATCCAGCAGGGTTGCGCTCATCCTTGACCTCCTACGGATTCTTTTTCAGGCACAACCGGGACGTCGGCGGTTTCAGGCTGGGCCAGGGCTTTCCCCCGAATCCCCAGTATCTGCTGCACCTGCAGTCCAAACTGCCGCCGCAGCCAGCCGATAATGCCGTCCGGCAGGGCCGTCACCACGATTAAGAACAGGGCCCCCTGAAAGAATAGCCAGACGTCGGGGAAGCGCTCGCTCAGCAGGCTGCGGGCCATGTTTACTAGCACCGCCCCAAGGACTGCTCCCACCAGAGTGGCGCGACCGCCGACAGCCACCCAGATCACCATCTCAATCGAGAAGGCAATCTCCATCACCTGGGGAGAGATAATCCCTGACTGCACCGTGTATAAGGCTCCGGCAATGCCGGAAATGCCCCCAGAGACAGCAAATACCAGCACCTTGAAGGCGGTGGGATCATAGCCAGAGAACCGTACTCGGTTTTCATCATCCCGAATGGCTACCAGCATGCGGCCAAAACGGCCACTGGTGAGCCAGCGGCAGAGGATGTATACAGCAATGACCGCAATCACGCTGAGCACGTAGAACACAAACTGCATGCCGGAGCTGCCCACCTCCTGGCCCAGAAATAAAGAGGTGTCGGTCTTGAGGCCGTTGGTGCCGTTAATCAGCTTTTGCTGACCGTTGAAAAAGTTGAAAAATACCACCAGGGCCGCCTGGGTCAGAATCGAGAAATACACGCCCCGAATCCGGTTTCTGAATACCAGGTAGCCCAGCACCCCGGCGATCGCCATGGGAATCACCACCAGGGCCACCAGGGTGAAGGGCAGGGAATAGAAGGGCTGCCAGAACCAGGGCAGCTGATTCACCCCGTAGAGGCCGAAAAAATCTGGTAGTTGGCCTGGCTCTAGGGAGTTTAGCTGCAGGTACATGGCAAAAGCATAGCCGCCCAGGGCAAAGAAAATGCCGTGGCCCAGGCTGAGCAGGCCGGTAAAGCCCCAGATCAGGTCAATGCCCAGGGCGACAATCGCCAGGGCCAAAAACCGCCCCAGCAGCCCCAGGCGAAACCCAGAGAGTAGCAGCGGCATCACCAGCACCAGAATCAGGGCGATCGCCACCACCACTACGACTTCGATCACCAGCTTGCGCTTGCGGCCGGCCTGGAGGGCGCGGCGGGGGTGAATCGGAGGTTCCATTGGCTATGCCTCCACCGAACGGCCTTTCTGCGGGAACAGCCCCGCTGGCCGCACCTGCAGAAAAACAATAATCAGGGCGAACACCATCACCTTGGCCATGCTGGTGGTGGCGAAGAAGGTAAAGAAATCAACCACCGGCTGCAGGGCATCGGTTGACGGCAAAATCAACGCCAGGGTGCCAGAACCCACCAGGTAGGTGACAATGCCAATCACCAGGGCGGCTACGATGCTGCCCACCAGCTTGCCGACACCGCCGACTACCACCACCATGAAGGCATCGACAATGTAGTTGCCCCCCAGGTTGGGGCCAACCGAGCCCAGCAGGGTAACGGCGCAGCCGGCAATCCCGGCCAGACCAGAGCCCAGGGCAAAAGTGAGGGCATCGACGGTGTCAGTGGGAATCCCCAGACAGGCACTCATGCCCCGGTTTTGGGTGACGGATCGAATCTTCAGACCCCAGTTAGTGCCGTTGAGGAACCAGTAAACCGCCATCAGGCAAAGCACCGTCAGCAGGATAATAAACAGTCGGGCTGACGGAAACTGCAGGGTATTGCCCAGGGAAATCCCACCCCGCAGCCAGGAAGGCGGCGTCACATCCACGTTGCGGGCGCTAAACCAGGCCCGGGTGAAGGCGGCACTGCCCGCCCCCTGAATGATGTAGCCAGCGGTGGTGGCGATCGCAAAGGACAAAATCAAAAATATCGGATTGGCCCAGCGGGCAATTCGTTCCCAGTCGGTGTAGCGGGTCAGCACCCAGCGACCGATGAAAAATAGCGCCGTAAAAATCATCAGGCCAAACACCATCGGCCAGTTCACGCTGCGCACAAACTGCCGCAGAATTAAACTCACGCCCCAAGTAGCTAACAGGGTTTCCAGCGGACGCCCGTAGAGATAGCGAATCACGCTGCGCTCCAGCAGCAGCCCTACCAAAGCCGCCACGATAAATGCCAAGGGCAGCGCTGCAAAAATATAGGTCTCCGAAGCCCAGCCGCCCAGCTCCTTTGCCCCGTTCTGCACGACGAAAGTGGTGTAGGCCCCCAGCATCATCAGCTCACCGTGGGCCAGGTTGATCACCCCCATCAGGCCGAAGACAATCGCTAGTCCCAGCGCCACGATCAACAGCACCGCCCCAATGCTAATGCCGTTGAACAGGCCCCCAATTAAGCCCTCAATCACGGTTGTACACCTGGATAAAGTTGTCTATCTGTAAAATTCAAAACCCGGAAGGGGCGCACAGCTGTGCGCCCCTTCCGGGCTCCATTGGCTAATCTAGACTTCGTACTTCTCGCCTTTGGCCGGGTCAGACCAGTCGCAGCCAAGACCTTGGGTCTCAGGCACGTACTGGTTCCAGGGCTGAGGTTCAACCGGGCCATCGGTGGAAGAGACGATGTCAAACAGACCGTCGTCCCGCACCTGACCGATTCGCACCGTCTTGGAGATGTGGTGGTTGGGGTTCATGGTCACCGGCCCTTCCGGTGCAGCAAACTCCTGACCGTAGGCGGCTTCGCGCACGGCAGGAATATCGGTGGTGCCAGCGGCCTCAACGGCTTGCTTCCAGAGATACACCATGATGTAGGCCGCCTCCATGGGGTCGTTGGTGACGCGATCGTCGCCATACTCGGCCTTGAAGTCAGCAACCCATTTTTCATTTTCGGGGGACTCAACGGTCTGGAAGTAGTTCCAGGCGGCATAGTGGTCCTTGAGGAAGTCGGTGCCGATCTGGCGCACTTCTTCCTCAGCGATGCTCACCGACATCACCGGATACATATCCGGGGTCATGCCAGCGCCCTGGAGCTGCTTAAAGAAGGCGACGTTGCTGTCGCCGTTGAGGCTGTTGAAGATGACGCCGCCGTTGGGCAGAGCCGCCTTGATCTTGGTGATGATCGGGGTGACTTCGGTGTTGCCCAGGGGCAGGTAGTCTTCGCCGACGGTGGTGCCACCCTTGGCCTTCAGCTGTTCCTTAATGATCGTGTTGGCGGTGCGGGGGAACACGTAGTCGGAACCCACCAGGAAGAAGTCAGTGCCCTTGTTCTCCAGCAGCCAGTCCACGGCGGGCTCGATCTGCTGGTTGGGGGCGGCCCCGGTGTAGAAAATATTCTGGGAGCACTCCTGCCCTTCGTACTGTACCGGGTACCACAGCTGGTGCTGCTTAGACTCAAACACCGGCAGGACGGCCTTGCGGCTAGCGGAAGTCCAGCAGCCAAAGACGGTGACCACCTGATCCTGGTCAATCAGTTTCTCAGCTTTCTCAGCAAAGGTGGGCCAGTCGGAAGCGCCATCTTCCTGGATGGCTTCGATTTGCCGACCGAGCACACCGCCAGCGGCGTTGATTTCTTTGATTGCCAGCATCTCAGCATCGACCACGGTGGTCTCGCTGATGGCCATGGTGCCGCTGAGGGAGTGGAGGATGCCGACCTTAATGGTGTCGCCACCGCCATCACCGCTGGCAGCGGGGTCAGCTTCACCGTCGTCCGTAGAAGCCTCGGGGGTCGTACCGCCACCGCCGCAGGCTTTCAACAGCATGGCTGTGCCCATGGTGGCAGAGCCGTAAACCAAAAACTTTCTACGATTAAACCGTGTTGTCATTCAAATTCGCTCCTGACTCAAAAACTCACAGTAGTCGACACCTCTTCAGACCACCGCAGTTGGCAGTCAGATGGATAGTAGGGTCAGGGGACCGGGTAAAGTGTGTCCCACGATACATTTCGTGAATCGATGGGATTTTTCTTTCTCGGTGGGGATGCCAGTAGCCAGTTATTTTGCTAGCTCAATGCCAGCGTGGTGATGGATGAACGTGACGATCGCTTCTAGGCCAGTGCCCTCCTTAAGGTTTGTAAACACGAAGGGCTTTTCGCCGCGCATGTGCCGGGCATCGCGGTCCATGACGGCGAGATCGGCCCCGACCATCGGGGCTAGATCGATTTTGTTAATGATCAGCAGATCGGATTTGGTGATTCCTGGCCCGCCCTTGCGGGGGATTTTGTCCCCAGCGGCCACGTCGATCACGTAGAGGGTGAGGTCTACCAGTTCGGGGCTGAAGGTGGAGGCGAGGTTATCGCCGCCGCTTTCCACAAAAATGAGCTCGGGGTGAAACTGGGCTTCGAGTTCCTCGATCGCCACCAGATTAATCGAGGCGTCCTCCCGAATGGCGGTGTGGGGGCAGCCCCCGGTTTCTACGCCGCGAATGCGATCGCCGCTGAGGGCCTGGTTACGCATCAAAAACTCGGCGTCCTCCCGGGTGTAAATGTCGTTGGTGACCACCGCAATGGAGAGGCGATCGCGCAGCTGTTTGCAAAGGGATGCCACTAGGGCCGTTTTGCCCGAGCCGACCGGGCCAGCAATACCGACGCGAAAGGGATTCATAGCCATTAGAATTTCAATAATCTATGGGCCTCAGTCAAAAGACTGAATAAAAGACTGAAATTAAGTCTAAGCTGGGCGATGTCGCCACGCACATGGGCGGCCCAACCGTCTCCGTGACTCAATAGCTCCTCTGCCTGACTGCTCTGGGTGAACTCCTATGGTGTTGCTGTCCATCGCCGATAACTTTATCAGGCGCCCGGTGCTAACAACCGTTTGCACCCTGCTGATTTTACTGGTGGGAGGGGTGGCCATCCCCAACCTGCCCATCGAGCGTCTGCCAGAGCTGGCCCCGGTACAGATACAGGTGTCGGCCAACTACACCGGGGCCGATGCCGCCACGGTGGAAACCACCGTTACCAACGTGCTGGAGCGGGAGATCAACGGGGTCGAGGGCATGGACTACCTCACCTCCAACAGCACCAACACCGGCCAGAGCACCATCAACGTGATCTTTCAGCCGGGGCGCGATAAAGACATCGCCCAAGTGAACGTGCAGAATAAGGTGGCTGCCGCCCAGGCCCTGCTGCCCCCGGAGGTAAACCAGCTGGGGGTCACCGTCGAGGCCCAGTCCCCCAGCATTCTGCTGGTGTATCGCTTCTTCACCGACGACGATCGTTACGATGCCCTGTTTCTGCACAACTACGCCGACCAGTTTCTTTTAGACGAAATCCGGCGGCTGCGGGGGGTGGGCAGCGCCCAGG
>PYEQ01000506.1 GCA_003017785.1 filamentous cyanobacterium CCP5
AGCAGCAACAGCCCCAGCCCCAGCCGGCGAAAACGACGAAAACCGGACATAAGCGGGGATCTAACCTTAACTATTGCCCTTCGGCATGGCATCACTCACCGCTGGGGCCGCCTCTTTCAGGGCTTTACGGGCGATGCGAGTGACATAGACGGTAACGGCGATGGTGGCGATCAGGCCAACGATTCGGATAGTCCACTGCACGGTTGCCGCCTGGGGGGCATTGAGATTTTCTCCAGCTCCAATCATGGCCAGGTTGCCAAACAGCGAACCGAGATAGACGTACATGATCGTGCCCGGCAGAATACCTGTTGTGCCGAGCATGTAGTCTTTTAGTGAAACCTGGGTCAGACCCAGGGCATAGTTCAGCAAGTTAAACGGAAACGCCGGGGACAGGCGAATCAAAAAGATGATTTTGCGGCCCTCACGGCCAATGGCATCGTCGATGGATTGAAACCGAGGGTTGCCAGCAATTTTTTTGGAAATCCAATCCCGGGCCAGGTAGCGGCCGATCAGAAAAGCCGCGGTGGCCCCCAACATGGCGCTGACGAATACCAGCAGCGATCCCTTGACGACGCCAAAGACCACCCCTGCCCCCAGGGTGACCACCGAGGCCGGCAAAAAAGCCACGGTAATGACGATGTAGAGGAGCAAAAACACCAGGGGAGCGATCGCCCCCAGGCTGTCAATCCAGTCGAGGGTAGAGACCAGATAGCCCTGGAGGGTAGAAATCAGGTTGCTGGAGGCGGCGGACTCCTGGGCGATCGCCGGCAAGACCGGGAAAATCATCGTACTCAAGGCAGTTAACATTGCTAAGGATGGGGCTTTACGTAGGAAACGGCGGTGGCTGGCTGGCTGGCTGGCTTTGCTATACATAACTAAGGCTGGAGTGGTCGGCTTTCTTATTCAAGCCAGCTCAGATGAAATTCCCCTGAGAACAGCCAGCTGATTTAATGAAGGCAGCTATCAGGATTCTCTCAGGCTGCGCTGTTAGATTAAGTTCGTAAGCACCAGCCAACTGCAATGGATTCGTCAGATCACGTTCGCCGCTACCGACCCTCCACCTTCCTGCGGGCGAATCCTATTTCCGCGTCCCGGACGCCCCATCCTGCTCCTCCGTCACTCCCGCCAATGGCCAGCGCCCCTGCGTTCCCTCCAAACTCTTCTCCGCGCCGGTTTTGGGATGCCAACTCCCTACAGACTCGACTTACCGTAGGCGTAGTGCTGGCAGCTTTGCTGGGTCTGGGGGGAGTGACCGGCTGGATGGCCTGGCGCATGCGGCAAATTCTTTTAGAAAGTCACACTGAAAAAGCCGAGACCATTGCCCAGCGCTTTGAGGAAGACGTCAGTCTCTATCAGGAGATGATGCCTACCCCCGAAGCTCTCCAGCAGGTGGTGGACTATCGCACCACGCCCGATACCGCCCTCTGGATTCAATCCCCAGATGATCAGCTGCTGGCAGCGTCCGAGACCCTGTCCATCGGCTCCTGGCAAACCTCTGGCCTATCGGCTGAGCTACTAGACCTCAATGCAGATAATTTACTGGCTATTCGCTCTATTCAAGATTGGACCCTGGTGATTTGTGTGAGCCCTCTGATCATTGACGGGCAGATGGTTGGCACTCTGTTCATTGCCGACGACATCACGGCTAATCAGGCCAGCTTCCAGCGGATGACCCTGAGCTTAGTCGCTGTGACTGCGGTGGTCGTAACCTTGCTCGCCATTGCCATTGCCTACTATGTGCAGCGATCGCTACGGCCCCTGCGACAGCTCAACCGGCTAGCTAGCACCGTCACCGCCGAGACCCTCTGCGCCCATCAGCTTCAGCTGGAAGCGGCCCCCACCGAAGTTCAGGAGCTAGCCGCCTCGTACAACCTGATGCTAGAACGGCTCTCTCGAGCCTGGGCCCAACAAAAATCCTTCGTCAACAACTTTTCCCACGAGCTCCGCACCCCTTTAACCCTCGTTCAGGGCTATCTGCAAAGCACCCTGCGCCGCTGCCACACCCTCACCGATCCCCAGCGGGAAGGGCTCGAGATTGCCACCACGGAGGCGGAGCGGACAATTCGGATGCTGCAGGAGCTGCTCAATCTAGCCCGCATTGATAGCGGCCAAATGACCTTTAATCTTCAGCCCACCCAGCTCAAAGAGGTGGTGATGGGAGCCGCCGATCAGGCTGACCCCGGTGGCGATCGCATCCGGGTTGAGATTTGCAGCGCTCCTACGGTTAACTGCGATCGCAGTCGCCTCCATGAAGCCCTGAGCGAACTGCTGGATAATGCCATTAAGTACGCCCAGGGAGAACGGCCCATTCAAATGCGCCTGGACCAGAGCGGAGAATGGGCCATCATCGAAATCCAAGATCACGGCCGCGGGATTCCCTGGCACCAGCAGGCCGACATCTTCGAACCCTTCTATCGAGTCGACGAAGACCGAGCCCGCACCACCGGCGGTACCGGCCTGGGACTAACCCTGGTCAGAGCCTTCGTTGAAGGCATGAGAGGGCAAATCGCCCTGAGATCCATTCCTGAACAGGGCACCACATTCACGATTAGCTTACCGGTATAAGGAGATGCCCCATGAGCAGCCCCCGCATTTTGATCGTGGAAGACGAGGAAAATCTGGCCAAGTTCGTTGAAATGGAGCTGTCCTACGAGGGCTACACCGTAAAAGTAGCCAATGACGGCCTCTCCGGGCTGATGGCCGCTCGAGATCAAGACCCCGACCTGATCCTGCTGGACTGGATGATGCCAGGCCTCTCCGGGGTTGAGCTATGCCGCCGCCTGCGCCAAACGGGGGTTTCCGTCCCGATTATCCTAATCACGGCGAAGGACGAGATTAGCGATCGGGTCGAAGGTCTCGATGCCGGGGCCGATGACTACGTGGTAAAGCCCTTTTCCATCGAAGAACTGCTGGCCCGGGTCAGGGCCCATCTGCGCCGCACCGAGCCCCAGGAAGCCGACAGCCTGGTATTTAGCGACCTCACCCTAAATCGCAAAACCCGAGAAGTCCACCGGGGTCAGCGGGCCATTGAACTAACCGCTAAAGAATTTGACCTGCTGGAGTTTCTGATGACCAACCCCAAGCAGGTGCTCACCCGCGATCGGATCTTGGAGCAGGTGTGGGGCTATGACTTCATGGGGGACTCTAACATCATCGAGGTCTACATCCGCTACCTGCGCATGAAGCTAGAAGCAGAAGGGGAAAAGCGGCTAATACAGACCGTCCGAGGGGTCGGCTATGTGCTGCGGGACTGAGGGCCCCGGCTAGTCACTGGATAATGGAAAAGTACACCGGATGCTTTACTCGGCCATGTAGCCTCGACCCCTCTGGGTGGCCCTGTCTTAGGTTTAACCTGTAGACAGAGAACACAACCTGCCCATTTCGCCCATGCCCCTGATCCACTTCCAAGATATCTGCAAGGTCTACGGTGCTGGCAATACGGAGGTTCGCGCCCTGTGGAACGTCAACCTGACGGTGGAGCACGGCGAGTACTGCGCCATCATGGGGCCATCTGGTTCCGGCAAGTCTACGGCGATGAACGTGGTGGGCTGTTTAGATCGCCCTACGGCGGGGCAGTATTTCTTCGACGGCCAGAACGTTGCCACCCTCGACGATTTGGCCCTGGCCCATGTACGCAATCAAAAAATTGGCTTTGTCTTCCAGCAGTTTCACCTGCTGCCCCAGCTCAGCGCCCAGGAAAACGTCGAGCTGCCGATGGTCTATGCCCGCGTCCCGGCTGAAGAACGCCACCAGCGATCGCTCGAAGCCCTGACCAAAGTCGGTCTAGCCTCACGGGTGCGCAACAAGCCTACGGAACTCTCCGGTGGCCAGCAGCAGCGGGTGGCCATTGCCAGGGCAATTGTTAACCGGCCCCTGCTCTTACT
>PYEQ01000507.1 GCA_003017785.1 filamentous cyanobacterium CCP5
GTGGAGAATGTGGGCCCGGGTAATGCTGCCCGCTTTTTTGCCCTCGGCATAGGGCAGGGGCCGCACCCCGGAGTAGGTAAAACGCACATCGTTCCGAGTGAGGTGGGCCGCTGGCAGCACCCGGTTAGTTTCGGCAATCAGATAGTCAATTTCGTCATCGTCTGCCTTGATGTGGTCGAGCTTGCCGTCATAGCGCTCGTCAGTGGTGCCAATCAAAAACTGTCCCAACCAGGGCACGATGAAGTAGGGCCGACCGTCGGACTTGGCCTCTACATACAGAGCACCTTCCGGGGCTCCGGGGAACGGATCGACGATGATGTGGCTGCCTTTGGTGCCGCCAATCTTGCGGCCTTTGCTGATGGCCGACTCGCTCAGGCCACACACCTGATCTACCCAGGGACCAGAGGTATTGACCACCACGGTCTGAGCATGGGTCTTGATGGTGAAGGTTTCGTCAGACAGCGCGTCCCGGCAGCTCAGGCTGGTAATCCGATTGTTGCCGGTGTCGATGTCCATCACTTCGGCGTAGTTGATTACCGTTGCCCCGGCCTGCTGAGCATCCAGCAAATTCTCTAGGCACAGCCGCTCAGCATGTTCCGCTTGGCCGTCGTAATACTGGGCAGCACCGGCTAAGGCATCGGAGTCAATGGCGCGAAATAGCTGGCGCACGCTGGCCCGAGACAGCATCCGGTGGTTGGGTAAAGACTTGTCGTAGCTGAGGATATCGTAGAGAATCATTCCCGCCTGGATGATCCGGTAGCTACGGGAACCGCTGCGATAGATGGGGATGGTCATCTGAATTGGCTGGGACAGGTGAGGGGCGTTGCGGAGCAGCACCTCCCGCTCGTGCAGGGACTCCCGCACCAGGTTGAATTCAAAATATTCTAGATAGCGGAGGCCGCCATGGAGCAGGCGGGTAGACCAGCTGGTGGTGCCTCCGGCAAAGTCGTCTTTTTCGACCAGAATCGTTTTTAGACCGCGTAGGGCCGCATCGCGGGCGGTGGCTGCCCCGTTGATGCCGCCGCCAATAATGACGACATCAAACTCCTGGTCTTCTATAGTTTTGAGATTACGCATGGATTTTGAAGCTAGTGATTACGGCTGGGTTCCCTACCTTTAGCCTAACGAAGTCCTCTAAAGGGGACCGGGCACTGCCCTTAAAACTTTCCTAAGGCTTATGCCTTTAGGGGGGTGAGTTATATAACCCGGTCTAGAAGTGGAGTTTCCCTTCAGCAAAACTTCACTCCTGGACCGGACAAGGTTTAAATCAACACAGCTGGATTGGGCTGGGTGCGCCTCGGGATAGATTGACGCCCCCAGCGGCGTCTGGTTTAGACCAGGGCGGGCTCTTTGCCTTCTTCTTCGCTGGGGGCGATCGCCTTGGCTTCCCGGAACATGTGGTTGGCCCACTGCTGCACGTCGTAGCGGGTAATCGCCTCATACATCTTGGCCATCCGCTCTTCCTGCTCCTCTGGACTCATATCCAGAGCCTGGTCGATGGTTTCGTCCATCTTCTTGTCAGAGTAGGGGTTGGTGAGCACCGCATCCGGCAGCTCCACGGCAGAACCGGTAAATTCGGAGAGCACCAGCACCCCGTTCTTGCCCTCGTGGGCGGCGATGTATTCCTTCGCCACCAGGTTCAGACCGTCCCGCAGGGGTGGAATCCAGGCAATGTCGGCGGTCTTGTAGAAAGCCATCAGGTCGTTGTAAGGCACCGGCTCCGTAAATAGCAAAATCGGCGTCCAGTCCAGCTTAGAGAAGCGGCCGTTGATTTTGCCCACTAGCTGCTCGATCTGGCTCTGGGCCTCTTTATACACCCGCATGCCAGCGGCGGCCTTGACGGCAGTCATGTACAGGTTAACTTTGCCCTGGAGTTCCGGGCGACGCTCCAGCAGCCGCTCATAGCACAGCAGCATTTCGCTGGCTCCCTTCACGTAGTCAACTCGACCGGCGGAGACGATCAGCTTGTTGTCGCCGATGTCTTCGCGAATCAGCTTCACCCGCTCCTGCACTTCCGGGGTGTTGACCTTCTCCACCAGATAACGGGGGTTGGTGCCCACTGGGAAGGCATCCACGTTCACAACCCGGCCGTTGTAGCCCAGTTGGGTGGTCATTTCCGGTTCCGCCAGGGCGGTGCCGTAGGGGGTAAAGGCTTCGGGAACCGGACTTTTTTCCAGGATCTTCACATCCCGCAGGCTGCGGGCCGCTGAAACGAAGTTCTCCACATAGCGGGGAATGTGGAAGCCGCAGAGGTCGCAGCACAGCAGGCTGTCGATGATCGCCTCGCGCCACTGGAGAATATTGAACACGTCGGCGGCGGGGAACGGAGTGTGGTGGAAGAAGGCGATCTTTACATTCGGCATTTTTTCCCGAATGTAGTAAGGAGTGAGCCACAAGTTGTAGTCGTGAATCCAGATCAGGGCGTCATCGGCGGCCTCTTCGCAGGCGGCATCAGCAAACAGCTGGTTGATGTGCTTGAAGTTCTCCCAGTCAGAGCTTTCGTAGGTGAAGTGCTCAGGGAAAGAATGGAGGATGGGCCAGAAGGCTTCTTTGGCGGTGATGTAGTAAAAGTTCTTGACCCGATCGGCAGTCAGAGGTATGCGACGAATGACGGCTTTATCACTCCAGCCCTCCATGGTGATGCGGCTGTCAAAATTTTCTTGCTGCTTGGAAGAAACTTGTTTCCAGGCGACCCAGGTGCTGCTCTCGGCGTTAGCAAAGAAGGTTTTTAAGGTGGGAACGATGCCGTTGGGGCTTTTCTTCTCGCGATAGACGGTCTTACCGTTTTCTTGAACCTCGTCATAGGGTTCCCGGTGATACAAAATAACCAGAGATGATTTCATGGGGATTCCTCCAAGCGCTGAATCGATCAACGGACTGTGCTGAGCTAATACCAGCTAGGCAAACTCGAGTGAAACTCCAGTCCCGACAGGTGATCCAGTCGTCCCCCCAGCCCTCGTATCTTGCAACCAATGGCGGGATGGCAGCATCTATCCATAGGCAAAGAATCTAACTGCCTGAGTGGATTTCGGGATGCAACAAACATCTGAGGTCCGGGCTGCAAAAAGGCCTTGTGGGAAGACCGGGTTCAGCAGATAAATGCACCCGTGCATCTCAGGGACGGCTGGTCGCTGGCCCAAGGCCGCCTTTAGTATACCTAAGCCGTCGTTGGGCACCGGGTTGGATTGGCTACGGAGCCCGAGAACGGATAAATGCTTTAGCTAGAACAAGGGCCAGAACAAGGAACAGAGGATTTGTTTGAAAATAGTTTGATCGTGGTCCTTATTGGCCTCGATCGCCGCCGGATCCGTTGTTACACTGAGACAGAATCTGAGACAGAATCCTGGAGACAAATCACCCGTGCCGTCGGAAATGGCCCAGGACTGCAGCGATTTGGGGTTTTCTGCAGCTCTGCCCTAGGGGTCGAAACCGCGATCGCCAATGCTGCCAATAGTTAGCCTTTGACCAAGGAGCTTGCTCCTGTTTTGGGCGGTTGGAGTGGGCTGCCTGGGTGGTTTGGATCGGTTGTGGGCTAGTTTCGGGACCGATGATGGTGTTATATGGGTCCACTCTGTTTCGATAGAGATGGGCACGGCGTTTTTTGGTGGAG
Source organism: filamentous cyanobacterium CCP5 (assembly GCA_003017785.1). Lineage (GTDB taxonomy): Bacteria > Cyanobacteriota > Cyanobacteriia > Phormidesmidales > Phormidesmidaceae > CCP5. The sequence goes on from PYEQ01000507.1 coordinate 3,611, forward strand.
GCATCTCCGTAACTGTGGCGGTCGAATCTCAAACAATCAAGAAAGTTAAAAAACCTGCGGTCGATATTCATCTGGTTGAAGATGAAACTCAAACGGTGCTCGACTGGGCCGCATCCGTCATGCATTCGGATGCCACCTATTTTGGTCGGGGGCAGCGGCTGGCTCGTCGGCTAGGGGCCCACTATCGTCGAGACGGGCTGACGGAATTTGGTTTCTGGACCCCCGAACTGACGGCGGCGGTGATCCAGTCGGAGCGGACCTTGGCGCCCGA
>PYEQ01000026.1 GCA_003017785.1 filamentous cyanobacterium CCP5
AGATGTGTATAAGAGACAGGATTGAAGCAGTGCTACTGGGCCGCATCACCAGCCTGGTCAAAAATCACATCGATCTTGGCCTGTCCCATCTTTGGGTAGTTTATCCCCGCACTCGTCTATCGGAGCAGGACGGATCCCCCGAACTGCACCTGCAGATTGTCGGTGTCTGGGAGCCGGAAACCCTGGGACTGCCGGGGGAAGACAGTGGTACGTCGGACGTCCCAGAAACTGCTGGGGACGAGCCCAGTTCTGACCCGGAAACCTCGACAGCAGCATCCAGTTCGTCCGCTGCCGAAGGGGAAGAGGCCCCAGCGGCGAAGGTGGACCTGGACCAGCTCCCTGAGGTTGACGACAACTATTTTTCCATCCGCGGGGAGATCCTCAAGTACGAACCAGAGGATCAGCTGATCACTGTCAAGATTTTGCAGAATCCCCGCCGCGGCTCGACCGCCCGCAAGGCCTTTCGACTGACGGTTAAGGGCGAACTGACAGGACGCACCGTTGGCTATTTCTGGAATCTAGACGTTAGGCGCGAAGACAGTGTTCTGGTGCTCAACCAGGGGCAGGCCATTGGGATTGTGCCGCCGACCAAGAAAAAGGGCCAAAAGGGGACAAGGGGCGGCCCCCGTCGCGGCGGAAGCGATCGCCGTCCGGGGGGATCTGGCCGTCCTAGACCGCGACGCTCGGACGACGCTAAGGAAGGTTCTAAGGTGGTGATTAAACGCCACGATCGCGATCTCTAGCCCAGGTTCATCTGAGACCCCCACAGGTCTTGGGAAACAAACCTGCGATCGCTCGGCAGGGGAGCCACCGGCTGAGAAAGCTCAAACTCCCCGGCCTCGATCCACTGCTTTAGCTCCGTCGCCACCTGCCGAGCTAGATAAATACTCACTAAGGGGGCGGTGCGTACCGATTTGCCTTCGAGGGTGATTTTCCCAGATTTGAGCTGGGCATAGCTGACCAAGCCAAAGGTTGGTCGCACCCGCCGGGGAATGGAAAAATCCACCAGGGGAGCCACCAGGTCTGAGTCCTGGACGGCACAGCCAGCGGCGATTTCCTCGTTCAAAATCGGTAAGGCTAAGCCTACGCCAACCATCATGGAGGGGCCATAGCCTTTGAAGTAGCAGCCCCGCACCCAGCGGCCCTGCATCTGTTTTCCGTCACCAATCACGGCCACCGTTGCGGCCGGACCCACGGGGGTTTGGTTGGGCAGTCGGCGCTGTAGGGGAAAATGCTGGGTGCCTTCCCAGGCGATGTAGCCGATGCCGCCCCCTAGGAAGATGCGGCTGCCGATGCCCACCACCGCCAGATCCGGATCGTTCATGAGCGGACCCAGGGCTCCCGGATTAGAGTATACGGCATTGCCCAGATTGGGCGTCAGCGGCCCGAGATAGGTGGCCAGGGGACGCTCCCCACCGTTTACTCCGACAATGAAATTTTGATGCAGTCCCCGGGGATTAAACAGGTAGAACTGGTTGATGGTTTCTTTAGAGAGCGTCGTCTCGAAGGAGGTCCGGGGATAGCAGTCAGTGGCCTGGCCAGTGGCCCTGAGCTGTATTGTCTTGCCCGCTATCAGATCGGCAATAACATGGCCCCCTCCTCGTTCCCGGCTATCTTCGTCTGGTTCCCCCGGCCGTCCCGATGCTGGCTGGGAAGCTCCCACGTAGAGATCCACAGCCCCTAGTCCGCCGTAGGCCAACACCCCATCTAAATAGCATTCCCGAATCTTGATCGGCGGATCCGTATGGCCCAGATTGAGGATTGCCCCCGCCGACTCCACCGGTTCAAAGGTGCCAGTCGTGACAATATCCACTGCCTTGGCGGCAGCGGCAATACCCGTCTCCATAGCCCTCAGCTTGAAGGCTTCTACCGTTTCGACAACGGCCTTGCCCTGACGAACTTTGTGGTTAATTTCTGCTAATGTTCTCATCAATTGTGCTGGGCTCGCCAGGCCAAGATTACGCCCATGACCAAAGAAGGCAGCACCACCAGTACGCCACTGACAACTGCCGGATCAGGAATCGTCAACAGCGGTCCGACCCCTTTGATCAAGAGGGCTAGCCCCGCCGCCAGCCCAAATACCTTGGCCACGAAGCCAACGTTGCTTGCCATGGTTATCCTCGCCGAATATTTAGGCAGCACCAGTCTTGCCGCCGCCAGAGGGTAGCGACGACCCAGCCATGCTGTTCTAGGGTGTCGGCCACCAGCTTGGACTGATCGAGCAGGATGCCGCTGAGAATGCCCCAGGTGCTCGGCTGGGCGATGTGTTCCAGGTCAGGGATTAAATCTAAAATCACCTCGGCCAAGATATTACAGACAAACCCATCCACGGGCTGATCGACTGCCTCAATCAGCCTGGTCAGCGTCCCCGTTTCGATCCACAGCTGATCGGGACTCAGACCATTGAGGGCCCGATTTTCCCGGGCGGAGCCAGTGGCCATATCGTCAATGTCGATGGCGTACACCCGTTTTACCCCCAGCAGCAGTGCCCCAATCGAGAGAATCCCTGAGCCGCAGCCGATGTCGGCAATGATTAGCTCACCTGCCGCCTGCCCGTCTAGGCGCATTTCTAAGGATTCTAAACACAGCTGGGTGGTGGGGTGGGTTCCTGTTCCGAAGGCGATGCCGGGATCGAGCTTGAGCACCAGGCGATCGCTTTCCGGATCAGGCAGCCAGGCCGGGTTGATCAAAAAGCGATCGCCAATAGCCTGGGGCTGCCAGTGCTGCTTCCAGCTTTTAGACCAGTCTTCTTCGTCGATCAGCTTCCAGCTAACCTGGGGCGGAGGCAGCTGACTGCACAGAGCATCCTGCTTCAGCAGCAGAGCCAAGGCAGCTAGATCCAGGAGTTGAAAATGGTGCTGGGGAAAATAGGTCTGGATCAGGCAGGTTTTCCCTTTTTTCTGACTGGAGGTGCCGTGGCTGCCGATAGTATCGAACCGCCAGAAAATGCTCTCCTCCAGGGCGGGATCGCAGAAAACCTGTATTTCCCACCAGCTACTGACCAAAGCCCATTCCCGCTAACACTACGCTACCTTGCCCAGCCATCGGACGACGATCTCCCTGCCCTCGCTCCTAAGCGTTTCCCCATTAACCGACTCTCCCATCCACCGTCTGTTGAGATCTCAAAGGGATACGGTGTAGGCATCTCGAATGCCATCGACCTTGGTGATTTCCGTCAAAATCCCTTCCGGTAGAGGGTCGTCAAGACTTAGTACCATCACCGCTTCACCACGGACGATTTTGCGACCCACCTGCATGCTGGCGATATTGACATTAAAGCTGCCTAGCAGGGAGCCGATCTTGCCAATAATACCGGGCATATCCCGGTGTAGGGTGAAGAGCATGTACTGGGTTGGCGGCACGTTGATCGGAAACTCATCGATTTCAGTCACCCGAATTTCGCTGCCTCCCAGCAGCACTCCGGTAACGCTGTGGTGTCCCATGGATCCCTTTGCTGACAGGGTCAGGGATCCTGTGTAGTCCTTGATCGTGGTGTCCCGGGTTTCGATCACATGGATGCCCCGCTCCTGGGCCTCGATCTTGGCATTAACGTAGTTGACTCGCTCCTGTAGGGCGTGGGACAGCAGCCCTTTGAGACTGGCAATGACGATGGGCTGAGTGTCGTTTTGGGCAATGTCTCCCTGCATCCGCACGGTCAGCTCTTCTACCCGACCGCCGGCCAGCTGGCCGACCAGGTTGCCTAGGGTTTCCGCTAGCTGCAGATAGGGCTGCAGCTGCTCCAGCACTTCTGCCCGCAGGCCTGGAATATTCACCGCCGATCGCGCTGGTAGTCCCAGCAGGACGTCGCGGATTTGCTCAGCTACGTCCATGGCCACATTGATCTGGGCTTCTTCTGTGGACGCCCCCAGGTGAGGGGTCAGCACCACTTTATTGCCCAGTTCCCGCAGGGGGGATTCTCCGAGGGGCTCCTCTTCGTAGACGTCAAGGGCAGCGCCAGCAATTTTGCCTGCCTGCAGCGCCTTAGCCAGGGCCACCTCGTCGATAATGCCGCCTCGAGCGCAGTTGATGATGCGGGCCGTGGGCTTCATCATCGAGAGAGTTTGATCGTTGACCACGTGGGTGGTTTCTGGGGTTTTGGGCAGGTGCAGGGTAATGTAGTCGGCCTCTCGAAACAGCAGATCGAGATCGACTAGGCGGCAGCCCAGCTGCTCAGCACGCTCAGTGGAAATAAACGGATCGTAGGCAAGCAGCTTCATGCCCATGGCCCGAGCCACGGTCGCCACGTGGGAGCCAATCTTGCCCAGGCCCACGACGCCCAGAGTTTTCTTATAGACTTCGACGCCAGTGAACTGCTTGCGCTTCCACTCGTGGGCCTTAACTGAATTGTCGGCAGCCGAAACATGGCGAGACAGAGACAGCATCAGCGCCAGGGCATGTTCTGCGGCTGCGATGGTATTGCCCTCTGGAGAATTGACTACCACGACCCCTCGCCGGGTAGCTTCGGGAACGTCAACGTTGTCGACGCCTACACCGGCTCTGCCGATGATTTTGAGCTGCTGGCCCGCTTCAATCACCGCCTTGGTCACCTTCGTGCCAGAGCGGATCATCAGCGCATCATAATCAGGAACGATTTGAACCAGCTCATCTGGAGAGAGCCCGGTTTTGACATCCACCTGGGCTACCTGGGAGAGAATATCAAGACCAGCTTGATCAATCGGGTCGGAGACGAGAACCTTCGGCATAGCTCAGCAGGGAGATTTCACAAGAGGGTATTTTACTGCAAAGCAGTTCCCTTCACCCGTTTAAGGCGAGTGGTTGATGGCGTCAGGGTTGAGGACCGGATCGTTGAAGATGTGAAAGAGATCGACTAAGACCTGATTGGAGAACAAAAATCCTTCTGGATCGCTCAGGCGCAATCGGCGCGTGGGAACTACCTGCTCGTTTCTCACCCTAACCTGAGGCGGGGCCGTTTCTGTGATTACCCAGCCTTTTTTAAGATATGGCTGCAGACCTTGGAGCAGCCGCTGCCAGACAGCTTCGCTACAGTCGCTCAGATCGACTCCCTCGGCGAGTCGTAGGCCCACCATCAGCCGATCCTGAATCTGCTCCAAGGCAGAATCTGGAACCGTGGGAGCTAGTCCCTGCTGCTCCAGATGCTCTACCCACTGCTGGTATTCCCGACGGGTACGGGGCCGACTGAAGCGCTGATGATCGACATAGCTGGCGGCACCCATGCCAAAGCCGTAACAGGGGCGATTTTCCCAATAGGTGCGGTTGTGACGGCACTGGTGCCCGGGTTGGGCGTAGTTAGACACTTCATAGTGTTCATAGCCGTGGTCGGTTAAGCAGGCCTGGGCCAGGCGGTACATGTCAGCGGTGTGCTGGTCGCTGGGCAGGGGCGACTCCCCCGGATGGTAGCGCTGGGCGAAAACGGTCTGGGGTTCGACGGTGAGGTCGTAAATCGAAATATGAGGAGGTTGATGGGCGATCGCTCTTGCCAACCCGGCCCGCCAGTCCCCCAGGGTCTGATGGGGTAGGCCAGAAATCAAATCTAGGCTCCAGGTGGGCATGGCGATCTGGTGCAGCCAGCGAATGGACTGTTCGATATCGGCGACGCGGTGGGTCCGACCACAGGCGGCCAGGGACTCATCGTTAAATGCCTGTACTCCCAGACTGACCCGGTTGATCCCTAGCTGTCGATAGCTCTGCAAATGATCCCAGTCGAAGGTGCCCGGGTCTATTTCCATGGAAATTTCGGCCTCGGCCGAGATGCCGAGATGCCGCTCTAGGGTGGTGAGAATTTTATCAAGCTGGGACACGGCCAGGAGCGACGGAGTGCCGCCGCCAAAAAATACGGTGTCCATTGCGGCCTTGGGCCGGGGGGTGAGGGCAATTTCCCGACAGAGCCAGTCAACGTAGTCTGCAACGGTGCCAGAGACCTCTCCCCGCAGATGGTCCCCCAGCACTGAGATCGGAAAGTCGCAATAAAAACACCGCCGCCGACAAAAGGGAATGTGAACATAGGCAGAGCGGGGCGATCGCCGGTCTCGAGGCCGATCAGATTTAGACTCAGCAGCATTCATAGGGGGGGACTCATGGCCATGAAACTTTGACCTTCTTTGACATCAGAACGCCGACAAGCACCTGATACCGCCAACGCTAGCGGGTGCTTAGGGAGAATAAAGGTATACTTTGGCCAGCTTAGATCCCCTTAGGCCCAATTAAGAATGACGGGTTGCCGACCTGCCACCGGCAGGCTTCGGAGTAGACTAGAACCGGAAACCTTGTCAACACCTGCCCTGATCATCGGCCCAGTGGCATAGCACCATGCTCGACGCATTGATTGTTTTTTCGTTTGTTCTGGCTGGAGCCGGCATCGGCTTTTACAGCGTTGATCTGCTGCCAGAGCGTATTCTGCAGCAGGTGACGAACCTGGAAGGACTCAGTGCCGTAACCGCTGGTTTCGGAGCCCTGGTCGGCACGGTCCTGGGCATCGCCATGCAGACGAGCTACCAGCGGCTCGAACGCCAGATCCGCGAGCTTTCCCCGGAGCAGCTGCTGACCCGGGCGGTGGGCCTGGTGCTGGGGCTGCTAGTGGCCGATCTGATGCTAGTGCCGCTGTTTTTACTGCCGATCCCAGGGGAAGTGAGCTTCCTGAAGCCCATGACGGCGGTGCTGGGAAGCGTCCTCTTTGCCGTGTCGGGCATGAACCTGGCGGATACCCACGGGCGATCGCTGCTGCGGTTGATCAACCCCAATAGCGTCGAGTCGATGCTGATTGCCGAAGGCACTCTCAAGCCCACCACATCGAAAATCTTAGATACCAGCTGCATCATTGATGGTCGAATTGAGGGCCTGCTCGAAACCGGCTTCCTGGAAGGGCAAATCCTAGTGCCGCAGTTTGTACTCCAAGAACTCCAGCAGGTGGCAGACGCCTCCAATGACCAAAAGCGGGTGCGGGGCCGTCGGGGGCTAGACGTGCTGAATCGAGTGCGGGAAAGCTATCCCAACCGAGTATTAATCAGCTCTGAGGACTATGACGATCTGCCCGGGGTAGATGCCAAACTGGTGCGGCTGGCCCAAGAACTCAACGCCGTCTTGCTCACCAATGACTACAACCTCAACAAGGTGGCTAGTTTCCAAAGCGTGAACGTTCTCAACATCAATGACTTGGCCCAGGCTATCCGTCCCGCCTACCTGCCCGGCGACGACATCGACCTGAAGATCATGAAGGAAGGAAAAGAACCGGCCCAGGGGGTGGGCTATCTCAACGACGGCACCATGGTTGTGGTTGAAGAAGGCCGTGACTACATTGGGGAAGAGCTAGAAGTGGTGGTCACCGGTTCTCTACAAACCTCTGCCGGACGAATGATTTTTGCCCGCCCAAAAACCTCTATGGTGACCTCTTAACAGATGCGACAATGGTAGGGCGTAGTTAGGAGGTAAACCATGCCAGACGATAAAAACTATTCTTGGAAAGGCAGCTGGAATGCAGGCTCTACCCTGCTGATTCTGGCCCTCGTGGGCGGCGTGCTGCTGGTGCTTGCAGGGTTTCAGTAGGTTTTTCGGGCCGAGTCGGGGTCTGATCATACAATCCCAACCTCGGCCCACCAGCGGCTCTTTAGGTAGTCTGCTGGGCCGAGAATTCTGCTCGAATGGCTTCGATGCGCTTGCGGTTTACCCCCAGATCTGACTGCCCTAGCCGGGAGGCCGATCGCACCTGCACAGCGGCAGCACTGGGGTCGAGGTAAAACTCCACGTCATCCACAAACCCCATGAGTTTGCTTTCAAATTCGGCATAGAGATAGTCGTCGCTGGCGGTAATCACTTTGGCCCCTGGCTGGGCGGTGACGATCGCTTTGAGCTGATCCATAGCAGCCCCTTGATCCCCAGCAAAAGCCAAGGGCGCGATCTCGTGTTCCTCATCCGCGTCGGAACGGCTGACCACGCAGTTAGGCGAACTGGGGCAGGGGGCCAGCTGACCGTCCTCCTTGACGCCGAGGTTGTCGGGGCGGGTGCCAGAGAAGAGGCCGCTAAGGCCCGGTAGAGCAGCTAAAAACATGGGGGATTCCGTTGCAGCAACAGCAGGGGCAGCGGCGTTTAGCCAAATGCCCATCAGCAGCATAGCAGCGAGGCCAAATCGTAAAAGTCTGCGCATGGTAGGGTTTCTTGCTAACGTCTTAACAGAAGTTTACTCATTCCCGAGGGTATGGCTATGGTCGCCAACAGGACACAGCCCCAATTGGTCCCTGCTGAAGCGGCGGTGCAGGCGGTAATGGAACGCCTAGAAAGCGAGCTGCCGACTCTGTTTGAGCAGGACCTCACCTACGACATCTACACCCGGGATATTTATTTCAAAGATCCGGTGAATACCTTCAAGGGCAAATTCAACTACCGAATTATTTTTTGGACCCTGAGATTTCACGGGCGGCTATTTTTCAGCGATCTGCATTTTGATCTGCACCAGGTGCGGCGGCTAGAACCGTTTGTGATCCAGGCGGATTGGACGGTACGGGGCATTCTGCGGCTGCCCTGGCGGCCGCATATGGTCTTCAATGGCTTTTCCCACTATCGCCTTAACCCCGAGGGCCGCATCTATGAGCACATTGACACCTGGGATCGACCGCCAGGGGAAATCTTGCGGCAGTTTTTGCCAGCCACCGCTCCATCTGGCTCAGCATCTTAGGGGACAGAGAGCGTTTAGATTGGCCATCAGGCCTAGCCATCGAGACCAGTTGTCCGGAGAATAGCCCCATGTCTACCGCCACCAGCACCGCTCGATCTAGCGACATTTTGCGATCGCAACGGGCCTACTTTGCCACGGGCGCTACCCGTCCCCTGGAGTTTCGCCTAGAGCAGCTCAAAAAGCTAAAGCAGGCTATCCAGGATCACGAAACGGACATCGTGCAGGCGGCCCGAGACGACCTGGGGCGTCCGGAATTTGAGGCCTACTTTGAGATGGGCATTCTGGACGAGCTGAACTATGTGATCAAGCATCTCAAGGGCTGGGTAAAACCCAAAAAAGCCTCGGTCCCCCTTTCCCAGCTGCCCGGATCGGCCTGGGTGCAGTCCGAACCCCTCGGGGCCGTGCTGATTATCGGCCCCTGGAACTACCCTTTTCAGCTGGTGATTTCGCCGCTGCTGGGGGCGATCGCCGCTGGCAATTGTGCCCTGATCAAGCCCTCTGAACTGGCCCCCAACACCTCCCGAGTGGTAGCCCAGCTGATTGGCGAGATCTTTGATCCTAACTATGTGGCCGTAGTTGAAGGGGGCGTCGAAACCGCCCAAGCGCTGCTTCAGCTCAAGTTTGACCATATTTTCTTTACTGGCGGCACCCGGGTTGGTCAGATTGTCATGGAGGCCGCAGCCAAGCACCTAACCCCGGTGACCTTGGAACTGGGGGGCAAAAGTCCCTGCATTGTCGACACCGACGTCGACATCAAAACCACTGCCAAGCGCATTCTCTGGGGCAAATTTTTGAATGCTGGCCAAACCTGCGTCGCCCCCGACTACCTGCTGGTCCATGAGGAGATTAAGGTTCCCCTGCTGGAGGCCCTGAAGACAACCCTGCAAGAGTCCTATGGCGAGAACCCGGCAGAGAGTCCCGATCTGGCTCGGGTGATTAACGAACGGCAGTTTGACCGTCTGGCAGGCTATTTAGAATCAGCCTCGATCTACTTCGGTGGCGATCGCGATCGCTCCCAGGGCTACATTGCCCCCACCCTGCTCGAGCCCGTCACCTGGGACGACCCGGTGATGCAGGAAGAGATTTTTGGCCCGATTCTGCCAGTGCTGCCCTACGGCGATTTGGGGGAGGCGATCGCTGCAATCAATGCTCGTCCTAAACCCCTCGCCATCTACCTGTTTAGCCGCAACAAGCAAATTCAGCAGCGAATTTTGGCAGAAACTTCCTCCGGCGGGGTCTGCATTAACGAGGTGTTCATGCACATTGCCATTTGGGAAATGCCCTTCGGTGGCGTTGGTCAGAGCGGTATAGGGGCTTATCACGGCAAAACTAGCTTTGACACCTTTTCTCACCAAAAGAGCGTTTTGAAGAAACCCTTTCTGCTGGACATTAATTGGCGCTATGCTCCCTATGCCGGTAAATTGAGCCTTTTGAAAAAAGCAATCATGCGCTAAGCCTCCCCAGGGGGAGGGCTGTCCGGGATTGCGCCATCTCGGCCTAGCCCCCAATGAGCGGTTTCCTTAGACCAGGGCCTTGATTTCTCCATGCGGCGCAATTGCGCCGGGCCATTATTCCCGCATCTGCCGCCGAACAGGGGCACTTCGCGGGTATTGCGTCCTTCGTTCCCGCTACCTCAGGGGGCAGGGTAGCGATAGCGGATCTTTAAGCCCAAAATTAGGGACGACAGCATTAGGGTCACCACGTTGGCGCAAATCACCGGAACGTCGTGAATATAGACGCCATAGGCCAGCCACATCAGCAGCCCCAAACAAAGAATCACCAACATGCTCCAGGACAAGCCATCTGCTGACTTGGTCCGCCAGGTTTTGATCACCTGGGGCAGATAGGCCGCAGTGGTTAAAGTCCCCGCCAATAGTCCTAAAGCTGTTGTCAATTCCATGTCAAAGACCTAGAAGTCAACGACCTCAATAGACTCAGAAAAATAGCTGGCAGCCGAGGGCTGACAGCTTCGATCAGACAAACTAGCACAGAATTCAAACCGGCCGTAGCCACCATTCGCTCCTAGGCTGCCCAGGTATGGGCCACCAGAGCCAATCCCTTTGGCAGCTGCGGAGGTCTAATCCAGCCAGACTTAATGAACTAGCTAGCGGGTTCTTGATTGAGCTTTTGATAATGCTTGAGCACAGCCCAGAGTCCGTGGATCATGCCGGGAAGATACCCCAGTAGGGTTAGCAAAATGTTGATCAGCAAGGTTGCGCTCAAACCATAGGTGAGCAAGACGCCCACCGGCGGAACCAAAACGGCTAACAGGATAGTAAGAAATTTCATGGCGAAGGAAGACCTGTGGGGGAGCAACCCATCGCAGATTTGATTCCGGTATCCAGTTGGGATCCAATCAAAACCCTCGATGGCTTCAACTTTTAGGATAATCAAGTCCTACCGCCAGCTAAACCGTCCCGGGATAGATATCAAGGGTCGATGCGGCCCCATAAGATGTGGTCAATGTCCTTAATACAGCCTGTTCAGCAGGACTAGAGGCAAACGCGAAGTCTTTGGGGCCACTCAACCCCACTTAAGCCCAGAAATGGAATTTTGTCTAAGCGGTTTGTCTAGGCGAGAAAACTGCCGTTTTCGAGCTGGGTTTGACAATCAGCTTCTGAACAGGACTGAGACAGGACAGCCGATGTCACCCCGTAGGCAAGGAGAATTTCTATGCTGCCCTATCTTTTGAGCGTACTGGCAACCGCACTGGCGCTGCTAGTTGTCGATATAGTACTGCCCGGCGTTAATCTGGCCAATTTCCCCGCTGCTTTGCTGGCAGGGGTCATTATTGGCGTTGTCAATGGAGCTGTTAAACCTTTTCTACAGCTGGTGTCTTTGCCTGTGACGATTTTGACCTTTGGTCTTTTCGCCCTGGTAGTCAACGGCTTTTGTTTTTGGCTGGCGTCTGTGGTAACCCCTGGTTTCCAGGTGAGCGGCTTTCTAGGATTCTTGATTGGACCGATCATCCTGTCAGTTGGCTCCACTTTCTTGAATGGGTTTTTGGCTAAGGAAACGGGTGAGTCGACCGCCATTGAGACTGGCGATTGAGCCTAGCAGTTGCAGCTAGCACCCCTCATCATTGATGCTGCCGTCAGGCATGCGGGTCTGACAAAATATCGCATCGGTCAAATCCGCTTCTGTAATAGTCGCCCCCGTTAGGTTGGCGGCTGTCAGATCTGCACCGGCGAGGTTGGCTTTGTAAAGCTGAGCAGACCTTAGCTCGGCATCGGTGAGATCGGCATTTTGAAAGTTAGCTCTGATGGCGTTTGCCCGAGTCAGGTTAGCTCCGACTAGGTGAGCGTTGGTCAGGTCGCTACGCATAAAGCTGGTTTGAACCAGATTGGCCTGACTCAGATCGGCGGCTACGAGGGATGACCCGGCGAGGATGGCTCGAGTCAGTCGGGTTTCGCGGAGGCTGGCCCGATCCAGCTGGGCAGTTTCTAGCCTGACTGAAAACATGATTGCCTGGTCTAGCTGGCTATCCTGTAGGTTCGCACCGCTGAAGTCGCTACGGGAGAGGGTGCTCTGTCGGAGGTCGACCTGGCTGAGATCGGCTCCGATAAATTCACTATCGCTGAAGGTGCTCTGACGGAGGTTGGCCCCGGACAGGTTGACTTGGGATAGCTGGGCCCCTTGCATGTTCGCCTGGAATAAAACGACGTCGCTCAAATCGCAGCCGCTGCAGGCGCGGGAAATCAGAAACTGCTGCAGCTGCTGGGGATCGGCGGCTATGGCGGCGGCAATCAAGCTGCTTGCCATGACGCTACTGCTGATTAACTGAGTGAGAGGGCGGATTTTGGCCGCGTAACCTGGGTGGGCTAGAAAGTTTGGCCGATTCATGATCGCCTCCGGGCGTATGCTTCTACAATGACAGCATCTTTTCCCCGTAGTCGCGAGACTTTTGCCCTAATTAGAACCGACTTAGAACCAACTGATTGGCGGTTTGCTATGACCTGGGGCAATGTTTTGACGCGCTAGAGACTGCTCAATGACGACCTCATCATCTCCCAATTCTCAAGCGACTCCGGTGGCAGTCCGACCCGGACCGCGGCGATCGCTCCAGTGGTTCTGGCTGATTGTGTGGACGCTGCTGCTGGGTGGGTCGGCAAATCTATGTCTATGGGCGGTGGTGTGGCTGACACGGATTCCGCCCGTGCCTAACTGTGAGAAGGTTCTGCCGGAAAGTATTTGGCGCGATCGCCTCTACTGCGCTGAAAATCTGGTGGAGTCTGCCAGCTCAGTCGACTGGGCCAAGGCCGTGGCCTTAACCACCACCTGGCCTCAGCCCAACACCAGCTATGAGGAGTCCCAGGCTCTGCTCAAAACCGCTTCTGAACAGCTGTTGGTGGAGGCCAGCAGTGAAGCTCAGGCTGGGCGGTTGGACACGGCGGTGGATTTGGCCAGCCAGATTCCCCTTGATACTCCCATGCGGCAGACGGCTCAGGAGCTGATCTTTAGCTGGCGACAGGAGTGGAAGGCGGGAACCGACTTAGAGCAGCAGATCCAATCTGCTATCGATCAGCGCAGCTGGGAGACAGCCCGGGAGCAGCTGCAGGCGATGCAGACTTTGCAACTGGACTACTGGCTGCGCGATCGCCATGGCTACTGGCAGCAGCAGATTCAGCGGGAACAGGCCGCCTGGGATCAGCTCCAGCAGGCCCGAGAGCTGGTAGCTACAGACACCCTGGAAGGGCTGCAGGAAGCCATTCCCCTGGCCCGCCAAATTCCCTTGGACAGTCAAGCCTGGCAGCAGGCCAAGGGGGATATCGATGGCTGGAGCCAGCAGCTAGCGGATATTGCCCTCGATCAGTGGCGGCGTGGTCACCTGGCCGTGGCCACGGTGATGGCCCAGTCCCTTCCTCCCGGCCTCAGCTATTCCAGCCAAACCCAGGAACTGATTCAGTTTAGTTACGCCCAGAAGCTGGCCCAGCAGGCCGAGGCAACTGCCCCTGACTATCAGCCCAGATATGGCGATTTGTTCAAGCTGATGGAAGCGATTCGCGCCGCCGAGCAAATTCCTGCGGACAGTCAGTTCTTCTCGGAAGCCCAATCCTACATCCAGGACTGGCAGGCCCAGCTCCAGGATTTAATCCGCCTGCGCTCAGCCCACACCATCGCCAGGATCGGCTACGCTCCTGCCTTTCGACTAGCCGCCGCCCAGGCCCAGCAGATCAGCCCAGATCGGCCCCGCCGCCTCCAGGGACAAACTCTGGTTGCCCACTGGCGCAACGAAATTCAGCGGCTCCAAGATCGCCCGATTTTGCGGGAGGCTGATCGCCTGGCTCAACTCGGGTCAATTCCTGACCTCCAGGCAGCCATTGCTAAAGCGGGCGAAGTCGATCTCGGGCGGGCCCTGCGGGTCGAAGCCCAGACCCGGATTGCTGACTGGCGCAATGAGATTCAGGTGATCGAAGATCGGCCGATTCTAGACGAGGCCAATACCCTCGCCCGGGAAGATCGCCTCCAGGAGGCTATTCAGGTGGCCCGCCGGATTCCCGAGGGGCGAGTTCTCTATGCCCGGGCCCAGGGATTGATTGCCGACTGGACCGCCCAGATTCAGATCGCCGAAGATCAGCCGATCTTGAACGAGGCCAAGGATCTGGCCTACATTGGCAGCCTCACCCGGGCGATTAACCTGGCGTCGCAAATTGCCCCGGGTCGAGCCCTCTACGGTCAGGCCCAATCTGCGATCGCCATCTGGAAGGCTGAGCGGGCCTATATCGAATCGATCCGCGCTGCTGAAGCCAGAACCTCATCGGGAGAGAATTCTGCTGACAGCGCCGGGGCCGCCGAGGACAGCTCCGAGAGTCCATGACCGCTCCCCTGCGACTGCTCCTGGTGGACGAAGATCCGGTCTTTCGCCTGGGTCTGCGCATCTGGCTGGAGCAAACCGGGGAATTTGCGATCGCTGCCGAGGCCAGCACCAGCACCGAAACTCTGGATCAGCTAGCCGCCCTTAGGGGTAATTCAACCGGGGAGACAGCCGTAGCCGATGGCCCCCCGGTCCCGCCGGAAACCGAGGCAGCCCCTCTTACTAATCCGACCGTTGACCTGGTGGTGCTGGATCTGGGGCTGGGCCAGGGGAATCCGGAGCAGATTCCGGGGCTGCGGCTGTGCGAAGCGATTAAGTTCACCTACCCGTCCCTGCCAGTGCTGGTGCTGAGTGCCAGCGACGAACCGGTGTTGCGGGCCGCCGCCGAGCAGATGGGGGCCGATGATTTTGGTATTCGGGGGCTACCCGTTCAAGATCTGGCTCGGCTGCTGAAGCGGGCCGTGAATGGATCTGAGCCGGTGGAAATCACGCCACCGTCGCCCTCACCTCCCCCTCCTAATCCCCTCGTCCGCCTGCGGCGCGGCCTGCGCCAGGACGCTCTCCGCCAAATTGAGGCGGCGATCGCCGAAACCCTGGCCGAACGGCAGCGGGGTCGCACCACCCTGTGGAACGATGCCGTGCTGGCGGGGCGCTACCGAGAACTGCGGGCCGCTCGCTGGCTGGTGAATCGGCTGCTGGCCACTCCTAATCTAGAGCAGGCCGCTACTGCATCTGCCTCGCCTCCGCCTCCGGCTATCCCCCCAGACTCTTCCCAGCCGTCGTTACCTTCTCGGCCAGAGGCGGCGATTACCACCACCGATCGCGTCAGCCTGCAGCGGGGGGACGTGCAGTCCCTGGTGTTTGAGGCGGTGTTTCGGCGACTCCAGGGAAGCCTGGCCAATAACAGCGAGATTCCTTTAGAAATCGATATTCTCCGGGACGATCGCCGCCGGGAGCTGTTTTATCTAATCCTGCGGCAGCTAGAAGACGCCCTGGGGGAACTACGCCAGGCCCAGGTGCTCCCCGGCCAGCTGGGCGATCGCACCCCCGAAGTGCTGCGGGACGTGTGGGAGGCGGTGACCACCGACTTTTTTGGTCGCTACTACACCGTGACGACAGTTCCTGACATGCCTGGACCAGAGCTGCCGGTGGTGAAGGTGCTGCTCCAGGAAGAAGCCGTGGTGCGCACCCAGCTGCTTGAGCCAATTCCCCTGATACCCCAGCTGATTGGCCATCTGCTCTATCGCGACCCTCTGCCGGTGGATGGCAGCCTCTACATTGCCACTACCCCGGAAGCCCTCAGCCGCAGCCGGGAACTGCTGGAGCATCTGCTGATTCAGCTGGCCAACGGGGTGATGCTGCCGGTGCTGAACCGCTTCGGCGATGTAGAGCAAATTAAGAAAAACCTCTACAGCCGCCGCCTGATGTCCACCCGCGACATCGAGCGGTTTCGTAACGACCTTTCCTGGCGCTACCGCTGGGATCGCCTGGTGAACAATCCGAAAGCCGTCTTCGAGAGCCAGTACCGGCTATTTGGCTTTACCGAACGGGGCATCCAGCCTTACTTTATCTACGCTCCCCGCCGGGAAGAACTGGATCAGCTCTCCGGGATTCAGCTGTCGGTGACCCTGGCGATCGAGGCCCGGGATGCGATCGCCCCCCGCCTGCGTAGCGCCATAGCTTTTGTGGGCAGCGGCGTGGTTTATGTGTTGACGGAACTGGTCGGACGGGGGATTGGCCTGGTGGGGCGCGGCATTCTCAAAGGCATCGGCAGTGCCTGGAACGACGCCGGATTCAAGCAAGATCGGAAATAGTGGGAGCATTTACACAGCGGTTTCAGGCCAGCGATCGCCCCCATTGCCGCAAAGCCAGCTTCCGCGATGCACTCGGCTATTTTGCTGTTTTACGTTTAGTGATCTGTTTAGCTGTCCCGCTCAATTTCTTGCTACGGTCGAAGAGCGTCCTTTGAAGACCTCAGGAGGTCCCCTATGGCTGAGTCGGTAACCAAAACCCCACAACGCTTTGTTTAATCGGCAAGGTCAGAGGTCGCTTTTTTAAGCATTTGAACGACCCCTCTTAGAACCTTGCCTGGCAACGGATTTCTTCGAGGACAAAACATTGAATTTACAAGAGTTTGGCTGGTGCCCAGGCAGCAGCTATGATGTGGCGTTTGCACCCTTTGTGC
>PYEQ01000508.1 GCA_003017785.1 filamentous cyanobacterium CCP5
GCGGAGAACAAAGAACCGCCGAACACACCGGCCACACCCAGCATGTGGAAGGGGTGCATCAGAATGTTGTGCTCTGCTTGGAACACGAACATGAAGTTGAAGGTACCGGAAATACCCAAAGGCATGCCGTCCGAGAACGAACCTTGGCCCAGGGGGTAAATCAGGAATACAGCAGAAGCAGCGGCCACGGGTGCGCTGTAAGCCACGCAAATCCAGGGGCGCATGCCCAACCGATAGGACAGTTCCCACTCACGGCCCATGTAGCAGAAGACGCCAATGAGGAAGTGGAAAATTACGAACTGGTAGGGGCCACCGTTGTACAACCACTCATCCAGGGAAGCGGCTTCCCAGATCGGGTAGAAGTGCAGGCCAATAGCGTTGGAAGACGGCACAACAGCACCAGAAATGATGTTGTTGCCGTACATCAGAGAGCCAGCCACGGGCTCACGGATGCCGTCAATGTCAACGGGAGGAGCGGCGATGAAGGCGATCACAAAGCAGGTGGTCGCGGCAAGCAGTGTCGGGATCATCAGCACGCCAAACCAGCCAATGTAAAGGCGGTTCTCGGTGCTGGTCACCCACTGACAAAACTGCTCCCACAACGACGCGCTTTGGCGTTGTTGCAAAGTAGTCGTCATATTGGATAATTCCTTGGTATTTATCGACTTCAAAAAGTCACACAAGCAAGCAATATTGCCGCTTGCATGTAGTTATATTACCGACGACATGGACTTTTGTAAAGCAATGCCCCCACTCTTTTTAAGAATTGTTTTTGAGTGAGAGGGTTCTAAATGGCTCTCGACCATAGCCTGAAACCCATAGGGAGTAGGTCTTTAGGGCAGAGGTCAGGTGCTGCTTTAGGGTAGACAGCTACTCTAAACAGAGTGGCTGTGGCCGAAGAAAACTCATCTAGTTTTTTCGATTCTGAGAGAAAGCTTAAGGAGCAGTTACATAGGCTCTGAATTCCTGGGGAAGGAAACCCATGGCTTGAGTCGCTCCATCTACACCCCTTAGCCCGTCTATTGATTGCTCAAGACCTGTGGCTCTAAAGCTGCTCTAGATAAGCCAGGAGGTCCGCCATGTCTTCTGGACTCGGCTGGAATTGAGGCATGGGAGGGGTTTTGCCGCTGATCACCTGCTTAATCAGGCTAACTTTAGACTTGCGGTCGGAAATGCGATGGAGGGCTGGCCCAACTTCTCCATTCGCTTCCATGCCGTGGCAAACAGCACAGTTCATCTGAAATATGGCTGCTCCTCGAGTGGGGTCTCCTTCTTCGGCTAGAACCTCATGAATGTAGGGGTCAGACATTTGGACGTAGCGAACCATGCCAAACACAAGCATCACTGCCACAGCGAAGAGAACGACTAAGAACATCGCTTGCCGCACCAGACTAGATAAATCATCAGATATTTGATCTGGAGCAGTTGTATCTTGGAGTGTCTCTGGTGGCAAGACGAGAATACCTAGGTCATGTCTTATTTCTATATTTGCTTAGTTTAAGGAATGTGACGATTTTTTGTTGCATATTTTTAAGGATTCTCAGGCAGACCTGTGTCGACATGCTGTTAAGGCTAAGGCTTGCTCGATCGCCAGCCTGCCGCATCTTCCAATCAGGGCCTAGAAGCCGATAGGATAGGGGACAGCGGAAAGGGCATAGATAGCCGATCGCTGTGCCCGATCGCTAAGTTATGGCTGTCAAGGAGATAGAGCGTGGTTGAACCTTTGCTGAGTGGGATTGTTTTAGGACTGATCCCGGTGACGTTGGCTGGATTGTTTGTTGCTGCCTATTTGCAGTATCGACGAGGCAATCAGTTTGACCTTTAGGGTCGGCTATGGCCACTTCAGCTAGTGGCGACTGCTGGGCATCGTAGATTCTGCGATGCCTAATTTTTTGTGCTTCAGCGAATACAACTTTGATGTCTGACGTGGCCTACCGAAACCCCGCTCCGACAGTGGATTTGATTATTGAACTAGTCGATCGCGCCCATCGCCCCATCGTGTTAATTGAACGGCTGAACGAGCCGTTTGGCTGGGCTCTACCGGGGGGGTTTGTAGACTACGGGGAATCTGTCGAGGCGGCAGCCGTGCGAGAGGCGGCGGAAGAAACCAGTCTTCAGGTCACGCTGGTAGAGCAGTTTCACGTGTATTCCAGCCCAGAGCGCGATCCTCGAAAACACACCTTGAGCATTGTCTTTGTCGCGAACGCTCGGGGGGTACCTGCCGCTGGAGATGACGCCAAACATCTACAGGTCTTTAACCCCTGGGAGATACCCGCCAATCTTTGCTTCGATCACGACCAGATTTTGAGAGACTATTGGCAGTATCGTCATTATGGACTGCGGCCTCGCCTAATTTCTTAAGACAGGCACCGTCATTAGCCTTATGGAATTTCAACATGGATCGCAAAATCATTACCACTGATCAAGCCCCAGCTCCAGTCGGCCCCTACAACCAGGCGGTGTTAGCAAGCGGGCAGATGCTATTTGTGGCTGGGCAAATTGCCCTGGATCCGAGTTCTGGCGCCATCGTGGGCAGCGACGTCGCGGCTCAAACTGAACAGGTGATCGCCAACCTAACAGCAATTTTGGCGGCAGCGGGTGCAGGTATCGACAGCGTGGTCAAGACCTCGGTATTTCTCAAAGACATGGGTGACTTTGCCGCCATGAACGAAGTCTATGCCAAGCATTTCGGCGATAAAGAGGCTCCAGCTCGGGCCTGTGTAGAAGTGGCCCGCCTACCCAAAGATGTCTTAGTCGAGATCGAATGCATAGCCGTTGTTTAGCGCAGTCAGTAGCGGTTGATACTGATCGACAGGCAGATTGATTGCGTTGAGGAACTAAGGCTTAAGACCGATGGAGAATGGCTTTTTCTTTCCTTAACGTTAAGAGACAGTTAATCTGCTGCGGAAGCTTCGGCTTCCTACAGGCAGGATAGCTGTATCGAGCATTCGAGCGAACATCCGTTGTCTGGATGTAAGCCAATGCGCAGTTAAGGAGATTTCCATGAAACGCATCATTTTATGTTCTTTATCAGCCGCAGTAGCGCTCACAACCAGTGCTGTTGCCCGCGCTGACATGAGCCCTTCAGGCTCGAGTACAACCCCAGATCCGACCGAGGGAGTCATTTCTCCCAATGAGGCCGGTCCTAACAATCGTGCCGTCCCTGGTGCAGGCGTCGTTGGCTCTGAGGCTAACGGTATGGACACCCAGGACGCAACCCAGACAGGCGGGGTGATTTCCCCCGATCCGACCGGTCCCAACAACCGCGCCGTTCCTGGTGCAGGTGCCCTAGGAGATGGGGCAAGTGCAACCGATGTGTGGGGTCAGTCATATCCGACTCGGACGAACGGGATCATTTCTCCCGATGATGTCGGCCCCAACAATCGTGCGATCCCTGGTTAAGGACCGCGGAAACGCTTGCACGCTGGCTACATGAAAACCAACTGGGCAGACAGCTATATGGATCAAACGGGAATTCCCTAATTAAGATTTCTATCGCGGCTAAACCAGTTGCGTGGCCAGCTAGAACCGCATAGCTACAGCCCTCAGGAGCCTAGTCATGGACTAGACATCCTGGGGGCTAGGTTTTTGGGGCGCTGAGCTGGTTCGAATAACCGATGAGGCAGCGCCGCGACAGCTAAAGAGTCGGAAACGGGTGTCACTGAACTGCAAGTCCCTGCTAAACTAGCGAAAGCCTTGATTAGGAAGCGTGGCTGAGCGGTTGAAAGCGCCTCCCTGCTAAGGAGGTAGGGGAGTAAACCTTCCCTCGAGGGTTCGAATCCCTCCGCTTCCGTCATTATTTAGAGTTTGAATTACTTTCTGACGTGGCGGGGCTGTCCCAAAGCTGAGACAGGGTCATAGTCTGGTATCCCTGCTGCC
>PYEQ01000509.1 GCA_003017785.1 filamentous cyanobacterium CCP5
TCCTCACCACGCTCGGCGATCACATCGGCATCTTGGGGATCGCGGTTGAAGGGATCGTCGGCAGCCACATCGATCGCGGGTAGCAAATCTGCTAGGGCCCGAATGGTGGTGGATTTACCGGTGCCGCGATCGCCCATGATCATCACCCCGCCCACCTTGGGGTCAACGATATTGAGCAGCAGCGCTAGCTTCATGTCTTCCTGACCGATGACAGCGGTGAAGGGAAAGACGGCGCGGCGGTTAGGGGAGGTCGGGGCGGCGGCAGTGGGGGTCACAGGCAATTGAGAAGTTACTGCTATAGGTCTAGGGTTCATTGTGCCACACCGTCTCCCCGCCATAGCCCTCGTCTCAAGCTATGGACCAGACTATAGGGCCAAAAGCTCATCCAGGGCATCTAAGGCATCGCAGGAATGGCTGGCGATCGCGGATTCGGGTTTAGGCCTAGCGGGTTTGTGCCCCGCTGGCTTCGGAACTACTACCCCTTCCCGATGGCCCTGGAGATACTCATCGCAGTAGCAGCGAAAGACGGCTTCCACGGCAGCGCGAGCATTTTTCAAGCCCCACTCGACGGCGATCTGATCGGCCTTGGCGAGGACATCTCGACTGAGTCTTACTTTGTTGTCATGCATAGCTGGGTGTCATCTGAGAGCAAATACAATCCACGCACGTTGGCGAACTGAGGGTCGCCCAAGACGGCAAACAGCCTGTGACCCTGGAGGCGATCGCTGATCAAATGGGAACCTCCCCCCGTCACCAGAAACCGAGTCACTCGGGGTAGATAGGGAGTGTACTGGGCCTTCACCGTTTGAAAAATTCCCTTAAACCAGGAATCCAGATATTCGTCGAGCCAGTCCGCCCAGGTAATGTCGGTATCCGCATAGCTGTGACCGACCCGAAAGCCGTCCATAACCACACAGGGGTCCGCGGTTGTGCCTAGACCATCGGACAGGCGCCGGTCAAAACTAATCGCCGTCGCTAGCTCATAGGTACCGCCCCGGTCCATGATGTTTTCGTCAATCACTTCCCCATCGGCATCCAGCAATCGGGTTAGCCAGGTACCGCCGCCGATATCAATCACGATGGTGTAGCCCGAATCGGGAATTAATCCCTGGGTCTGGGCATAGCGATAGGCCCCTACCCCTTCCCGTTCCACCGTCACGGTTTCGACATTGACTCGAAACTCTATACCGTTGCGGATAAATTCGTGGTTCCCTTGCAGCTGTGACTGAATGGCTTCCGCGTGGCGAGCCGGATCTGGGGTGGATACTAAAAGACTTAAGGGAAACTCAGTCACGCTGCCCATAGGTTCAAGACAGGCATAGAGATGCAGACGGGCCAGATCTACCTTGTTCTCAATCACCGTTTGCTGCTGGCGGCGATACTTGTAGGCCTGGGCGCCAAAGTGATAGCGACTGCCATCCGGCAGTTCAATCAGCGGCGACGCCTCAGAATAGCTAACCGCATCCCGTCCCTGGGGCAGCCGGTAGCGCACCGAGCGGATAGCTTTGGGATGCCCCTCGCCGCCAAAAAACTTTAAATCGTAGTTCCCAGCATCAAGCGCTAGCACTCGGAGGCTGGAGCTAGTCCCTTGAGTACTGCGGGTATTGGAACCACTCGAACGTCGCGATTTAGTAGCCGTGGCCATGGGATTACCTCAATGCAGAGTGGGCACTATTGTCCCCATAAGTACAAGTGAACCATATCATCAGTTCACTTGTACTGCAAGTTCCGGGGCCAGGGATTGATTCTCCAAGGGAATATTCCGGATTCAGATCGGCCACTTGAGTGCTTCAGAATCGTTTGCCGATTAGCCCATTTGCCATGATTTTTTGTCGCCAGTTGTCTACCGTGAATATTCGTAAAAGCGCCTCAGGCAGCTATCGATATATTTCCAAATATTAAAGATAAAACTTAGGAGTTTTTCCCTAGAAGATATTAAATATGAACTGGCTCAATTGAGAATGTTAATCGACAGAATTATTAAGAATTTATGCACGTTGCCAGCCACTTTTTTCCCCAGGGCAGTCTATGAACAGCAGATGTTCAGCTCGTAGAGACTATCTTTGATATCTTCTAAGGCTGATTTTGTTTCCCTCAAGGCAAAAAGTATTACCGCCATGTCTGTTCTCAATCACACCCTGGAAAAGCAAATTATTGAAGCTGAAGGTCGATATCTAAACTCAAAAGAGCTGAAGTCTTTGGAGACTTACGCTAATGGCTTTGCGGCTCGACTAGAAACCTATCAGGCTTTGAGTGAGCAGAGTCCAGAGATCGTTTTAAGCGCACTCAAGAAATTTGCCCGTGTTCATCCTGAAATTATTCAGCAGAGCGGTAAGCGCTGTCAGTACGACATGGGTGAGGTGCTGAGGTATATTGCCTTGAGCATCCTGCGAGATGATGAATTTTTATTCCTTGAAAAGGTGATGTTCTGGCTAGATACTGTTTTGAGAGCCCATCAAAAGCAGGCGGCCTGCACTAAGGCCTATCAGTATCTTCAGGAGGCTGTCGACGAAACGCTATCGTCAACCAGCTCCGATTTGATTCGCCCCTACATCAACTCAGTTTTATCATCTCTGCAGGCCTACACCTAAACAGGCTGTCGAATAGACATTTTCTGTAATCCCGTTATCCAACTGCGATGGGTTTACACAATGGGGCGCCCTCAGCTGACCTGATTCCAGCCTGTAAACCAGGCTGGAAAAACGGCAGATTTCCCCTATTCTCCCATGTCCGAATTGACTTAATCTTCAGAAATGAGGCGTGTGTATGTTACATACTCAAGCAATTACCGTTAGCCGCAAATCTTCTCTTGAGGAGCGGAAAGCGGCGCTCTACCAGATCTATAGCCAAATCCTTGAGCGCCAGCCCTACGGGTTTGAGCGGAAAATTTTGGCGAAGGCCGAGAAAGACTTCTTGAATGACAAAATCGGTGTTAAGCGCATGCTCAAGCTTTTAGGGCATTCAGAGGTTTATCTCAGAGAATTTTATGAGAACTCTTCCAATCTTAAGTTTTTAGAGCTGTGTTTCAAGCATTTTATGGGGCGGGCTCCCCGCGATCGCCAGGAAATGCAGATCTACAGCGATATCCTCATGCGCAAAGGGGTGCAAGCGGTCATCACCGCCATGATTGACTCAGAAGAGTACCGCAAGCATTTTGGCTGTTTCACCGTTCCCCACCCCACCCAAGAAGACTGCTATTCGTCACCCAGGGCTTTCTTAGAGAGCAATATTCTTAATCAAGAACTCCACGGTCGTCGCGGTTGGATCGTGCCCACCATGGTCTGGCATGAACTCAATATGCGCTGTGAAGGGGGAACCTGTGCCGTGGCCCAGTCCAATTCTCAGGCGGCCTCTGCCCCTCGCGCTCCTGGGAAGTCACCCGATGACTTGCTCAAAGCCCTCAGGAACATGGCCCCTGACGATTTGGAGCAGATTGCCTCTGCTCTGACCGCACGGCAACGGGAAACCCTCGGCAATCTGCTGGTGCAGTCGAGTCGGTAACCGGGCTTTCGCTGATGAATCGAGCCTATGGTTTAGCCGATCGCGGGCCCGGTAGGAGCTCAGCTTTTACCGTCCGAGTAGGGGCGATCATCTATCCGGCTAGGCTATGGCCTACATGGCCCTAGAAAGAATATGGCTAAATGGGAAAATCCCAGAAAGGCCGTCAATCATGTTCAAAAATGGAGCTAAGCGGATTCGAACCGCTGACTTCTTCAATGCCATTGAAGCGCTCTACCAACTGAGCTATAGCCCCGTGCTTTTAGTTTGCAAGCTTGACGCAAACTTTTTAGCGCAATTGCTATAGCTGTCTCTTATACACATCT
>PYEQ01000510.1 GCA_003017785.1 filamentous cyanobacterium CCP5
AGATGTGTATAAGAGACAGCTATCCGGCAATTTTAGATGATTTGGCAGCTCGTCGGTGTGCGGAAGCGCTGGGGCTGAAGATTTTGGGAACGGGAGCGATATTGATTTTGGCCAAGCGCCGCAGGTTGATTGCCAGTATTGCTCCGGGTTTGCAGGGACTTAAAGACGCGGGGCTTTATCTATCAGATAGGTTGGTTCAGCTTTTAAAGGAACAAGCAGGCGAATAGAGATCGTCAACATTACTTCTGCTCGATGGCGATCGCTGGCCCTCCAAGCATCAATGACTTGGAGGGCGTAACGCAGCTTGAGATCGCCTAGTCTGGTTTCCAAAAACTTTTTACAGTCCAAAGGGAACGATGGGCTGCTTACTGCGACTGCGATCGCGGTCTATGGCTGACAGCACTTGGTTTTCGGCATGGGGCGATGCCAAACACTGAATCACGAGGTCGGCTACATCGTAGCGGGTGATGCTGCCCGCAGCCCGGACATCGTCTACCAGAATGCCCGTACCCGTGGCGGGTTCAGACAGCAGGCCGCCGGGACGCACAATCGTAAAGGGCAGGCCGCTGGCGATCAGGTGTTCTTCGGCCTTGGCTTTGGCGAGGAGAGCCGGACGCAGGGTTTCAAGCACCTGCTCAGGCAGGGCGACGGCACTATCCCGTACCCCAATCGACGACACCAAAATGAACCGCTGGCAGGGCAGCGATTTCACCGCATCTACCAGATGACGGTTGCCTAGATAGTCGGCGCGGGGTTCGTCGCGGGTAAAGCCGGTGCCCCCCACCGTGGTCACCACAGCGAACGGCTCGGAACCGAAACATTGCACCGCCCCATTAACAACGTCGACATCCAGCGCATCCCCAATCTGGACGCTCGCCCCCACGGCGGCGACCTGCGATCGCGCGTCATCGGTCCGCAGCAAGGCCACGACTTGATAGCCTTTTTGAACGAGTCTTTTGACTATTGCAAAACCAACGCCGCGACTGGCTCCAGCGACAAAGACGTTAGATGGAGGAGAGTCAGACATGGCGATCGGTAGGAATTGTGCGCTTCGGGCTAATTGGCTTCATTCTAGTAATATGAAATCCGCTTAAACAAACACATCAATCGAGCTAGCTTTGCAATACCTTCCGCTCCCTTCGACTTCGCTCAGGGAGCAATCCGCTGGCTGTTCGCGCAGCGGCTCCGGAGGAGCAACGGAGCCGAAGCCGAGCCAGACATCTGTAGGGTATGTTCGGCGTTATCGCTCATCAGTCAAAGAAGCCAACAATATTTCTAATTGAGATAGCAAAGGTTCCAGTTCGGAGACAATTGTTTGCCATATTATTTGTTGACGAATTTCGTCATATCGGTGAATTAAGATATTTCGTAGGCCAATAATTTTACGCCAGTCGATTTCTGGATGGGCTCGTCGAAATCCATCGGATAGCCTACCAGCGGCTTCTCCTAATATTTCCAGCTGTCTTTCAACAGCACTCTGGATGAGAGCGCTGCTGAGATAGTCGTCATCGGTCAAATCAGCGGTAAATTCTTGAATCCGGCGAACAGCATTTACCATGTCCCAGAGTGATCCTGTATCACGATTGGCTGCTGACATAGATCACCTGCTGAGTCTGTAGGATGTCGTGTCGTCGATAGGGATTTTTAAGTCCTTCCTTGTCAGCAACATCGACCTGACGTTGAAATAAAGATTCAAGCTCGTCTTTCATCTCGACCCAGTCAAACAAGCTCCATCTGGAGTCTGTCGAGAAGGTAACAAGCACATCAATATCGCTGTTCGGGCAAAAGTCATCTCGTAGGACGGAACCAAAGAGGGAAAATTCGGTGATTTTCCAACGCTGGCAGAAATCAGCAATCTGTTCAGGAGATGCTGGAATGCGTCGATTTAGGGGTGGTTTGAGGTGAGCAGGCATGGATTCAGTCCCTCAAAGAGGCTCGTATTGAGAAAATTTGCCGCCCATCTAGATCGCGGCAGTGATCTTATAGGTTGGGTGTAGTCAGCCCTTCCTTGATAGATTCGCGCATTCCGGGAACTGATAGCAGATAAAGGGTTTCTTGAATGCTAGACCAGTCTTCTTCGGATAAGAGCACGGCGTTACCGCTTGAGCCTGTGATGACGACGGGCTTGTGAGACTGGGAAACTTCATTAATGAGCTGCTGAAGACTGTCTTGAGCTTGGCTAACGGGTAAATCAGACATGATAATTTTCTTGAGCAAGAAGCTATTCTAATGTTCATCGGCAGGGACGGTGACCATGCGGGACTCGATGCCTTCCCACACCTGCGGTGACACCCGCACGGCAGATTCTTTGCAGCTAGCTATGAGATCTAAAGTATTGAAATAATTTGCCAAATCCTCTCTCTCTTCTTCAGAAAGTCTCAGATTGTCTGGATCAATGTTAAGAGTTTCCCAAAGAGTAGATATAATCTTTCTGAGGTTATCAAAAATAGATTTATTTGAAGTATCGCTAGGTATCTCCAACTCTAATGCGTCAAGACTTTTAATTAGTGAATTTATATACTCTTCTTTAAAGATTCCTATACTTTGATACTCTGAAGCGATTGTTTGAGCCATATCGAGTTCAAGGTTAGGGACAATGTCGAGGGCAAAATCGAGGGGAATGTCGAGGTCGATGCCGCGGAAGATTCTGAGGGCAATGCTGAGGGCATGGTCGCGGTAACGGGAGATAACGAGAACAACAGCGCGAGCCCGACCGCGGGTAATGGCGAGAGCAATAGCGGCGACTCGTTTAGCAGCCGGTTTAGCATCACCAGGAGAACCTTCAGTTGCAAAAGTAGCCCAGTTTACCAGCGCTTTGAGCTTATCTGTCGTCAGCCATGCCTGTGCTTGCCGTTCCATCAATCGTAGAAAAACATCGGCCCCTCGCCTGCCCGGTACAAGCCCAGCAATCAGCAAAAATATTTCTCGCCAGCGATTATCGACTATGTGGCCACGAATAACCTGTTCCACTTTTTGATTGTCAACGATGTACTTGGCCGTCAGATACTCCTGAAACGTCAAATGAGAAAACGAATAGGTGTTCCTAGCCCGCTCGACTAAAATCCCTTGCTGCACCTCGATCTCTCGAAGAATTCGGGCCGGATCTAAATCAGGAGCGTTTTCATTATCGGTTTGGAAATCGCGAATTTGGTCGAGTAGTGTTTGCCGGTCAAAAAAGAGCTGATTATCCACGAAACTGGTGTAGGCAATCTCCGAAAGTAGTTCTAGCTCCAGATCTGCGCCAAACTTTTGATAGATCTGGTCGTCTTGAAACCGCTTTTCCGCCGCCCACTTCCGCAGCAGCACGTCCAGGGCTTCCCCATAGAGGGCATGGCGCTTTTTCGGAAAGTCCTGAAACTCGTCGTAAACCACGCACAGCAGCGTCAGCAGCAGCGGGGTTTGGGCCAATTCTTTAGCAGCGGCATATTCATTACTTTTCAGCTTTTCCCAGCAGCGCCGGGGTGTTTCCGCTTCAACATCCCTCGGCTTGTTAAACCAGTTTTTGATAAACCGCTCAATCTGCTTATCCTCAAAGGCAGCCATCGCCACGTCTTTGAAGCGTTTAAAGCCGCCAAAGTTGTAGGCAGCGATGCGGCAGGAGGCGATGAAGCGGTTGTCGCTGTAGCGGTCTACTAAATTTTCAATGTCGGTGATGACGGCATTGAGGTTGTCGCTGGGCACTTCATCCAGACCATCCAGCAGCACCAGCAGCCGCCCCGTTTTCAAGAACAGCTCAGTAAATTCCTGCGGATGGGGAAAGCCGCAAACGTCGAATTCTTCGGCAATGGCATCAATTACATTCACCCCC
>PYEQ01000511.1 GCA_003017785.1 filamentous cyanobacterium CCP5
GGGAAACCCGCCCCCCCACCAGTAGCCGCGCCAGCTGGTCTTGCCCCAGATCGTTAGTGCCAAGGGGATGGGTTAGGCTGGGGGGCTGAGTAGCCTGGGCAAAGTCAATCTCAGTGGGGGACAGCGGGTACAGCCAGGGACCAACCAGGATCGCCAGCACAATCAGCGTGAGCAGGGCGATCGCCCCCATCAAGGCTGGATCCTGCCCGATGCGTCCCCATATCTGCCGCCATGCCCCGGTGGTGGTCGTCCTGACGGCAATGCGCTGCCCCGCTGGCTGGCTGGCATCAGTCCCCATAGCGCACCCTTGGATCGATCAGGCCATAGAGCAGGTCGGCTCCCAGGTTAAACACCACCACCAGCACCGCGTAGATAAAGGCGATCGCCATCACCACCGGCGTATCCCCCCGGTAGATGCCGTCAATCAGCAGCGCCCCAATACCGGGAATCCGAAACACCTGCTCCGTCACCAGGGACCCAGTAAAAATCGTCGGGATGTCCAGGGCCACCAGGGTCACCACCGGCATCAGGGCGTTGCGCAGAATGTGAACATTCACCACCCGCCACGCCGGTAGCCCTTTGGCCCGGGCCGTTTGCACATAGCCCTGGGGCAGTTCTTCTAGCACCGCCGCCCGCACAAACCGCAGCAGCACCGCCGTCTGAAACAGCACCAGCACGGTAATCGGCATAATCGCCTGCTTAATGGCCTGCCCCAGACTGCCCCAGCCCGCCACCACCAGCGATCCGTCATAGATAAACGGCAGCCAGCCCAACCGCACGCTGAACAGAATAATCAGCAGCAGCCCAGTGAAAAACGTCGGCAGGGAAAACCCGGCAAAGGCCAGGGTAGTAACTAGCCGATCAATCCAGGTGGAACGCGTCAGAGCCGCCAAAATTCCTAGGGGCAGGGCCAGGATCACGCTGAAACCGTAGGCGATTCCCAGAATACTCAGGGTGACCGGTAGTCGCTGCTGGATGAGTTCAACCACCGGGGCGCGGCTGATCAGGGAATAGCCCATGTCTCCCCGCAGAAAGCCCCAAAACCACTTCAGGTAGCGAATCGGCATCGGCTGGTCTAGCCCCAGGGAGCGGCGAATGTTCTCTCTCACTTCGGGGGTGATGCCAGGGTTGGTGGCCAGATCTCCCAGGGGATTACCGGGGGCCAGCACCAAAATCAAAAAAATCACCAGGCTGATGGCCACCAGGGTCGGTATCGCCCCCACCATTCGTCGCAGAAAATACGCCGCCATCGCTCCCGTGTGTTGTCGCCCGATCGCCCTACCGTCAGGCCGAACTACCCGCAGACTGATTTTACTGCGCGGCTCCCGCCTGTGGTGTGGATTGCGTCACCAGCGCGGCTTTAGGGTAGGCAATTCGCTTGTGGTTATACTGCTGCCACACCTGCACAAAAATATCGGCAATCACGGCCAGGTGTTCTCGAGTCAGCCCCGATTCCACCAGCTGTTGATCTTTCCAGCGGGCCCGGAGGATGCGGTTGACCATCGCCAAGGCTTCCTCGTGGGTGGCATCCGTAAGCGATCGCAGGGCGGCTTCGCAGGAGTCAGCTAGCATGACAATCCCCGTTTCTGGGGACTGGGGAATCGGGCCATCGTAGCGGAAGTCCGACTCTTTGACAGTTAGGGTCGGGTCGTCAGCGGCGCGGGCTTCAGCCTGATGGTGGAAATAGCTGATCCGCATGGTGCCCTGGTGCTCCGGAATAAAGCTCTGCACTTCCTTCGGCAATCGACATTTGCGGGCCATCACGATACCTTCGCTGACGTGCTTTTTGATAATGGTGGCGCTCTTCCAGGGGTCGTCAATCAGGTCGTGCTTGTTGGGTCCACCCATCTGGTTTTCGATGAACCCCTGGGGATCATGCATTTTGCCAATGTCATGGTAGAGGGTACCTGTTCGCACAAGCTCTACGTTGCAGCCCAGGGCCCGGGCGGCGGCTTCCCCGAGGCTAGCGACAAACAGCGTGTGCTGGAACGTACCCGGAGCTTCTGCAGCCAGCCGCTGGAGCAGGGGTCGATTGGGGTTGGCGAGTTCGGCCAGGCGAATCGGAGTTACCAGGTCAAAGAGATGCTCCAGGTAGGGGTTCACCCCAAGGGCCAAGACGCTGGAAATCACCCCATAGATGCCCTGCAGGGCGGCTCCGGTGGCGATGGTGAACCAGGCGGAGGGAGACACGGGGCTAAAAATCAGGGTCAGCAGCAGGTAGACCACCCCCTGGGTGAGGCCGACTCCGCCCCCGAGGAGAGCCAGTTCTTCTCGCGATCGCATCCGGGCGGCGGTGAGGCTGCACACCAGCGCCCCTGCGGCGCTGGCGATTAAGGGAACGGCACTCACCGGCATGCCCACCGGCAGCAGCACCGTCAACAGCCCAACAAAAGTACCGCCAATCATCGGACCATAAAAGCTACCGGCTAAGAGGCCCAGGGCTGGCAGACTGTAGACAGCCACGCCAACCACATTCAAGCCAGCGGCGCTGAGGCCCATGGCTAACAGCAGCAGATAGTCTTGCTGGCGCAGGCGACCGTGCCAGCGGCGTTCAACCAGCAGAAAGCCCCCGATACTAGTACCAACCAGCAACGCAAACCCCGTCAGCCCCGACCAGTTCAACCGGCGCTGACTGAGACCAAAATGATCCAGCAGCACGAAGTCCCCCTGGGTAATGGGCTCACCCGCCGCGACAATGACTTCTCCGGCGCTGACCGCGACCGTAACCGGCTCGACCGCTTCAGCGGCCATTTCCGCCTGGAGCCGAGTCCGTTCTGAATCCTCGATCAGGTTGGGCTGCAGGGCCGTATTCAGAATCTGTACGGCTAGGGGCTCGGCCTGGCTGGGCAGGGTGCCATCGAGCTGGGCCTGGACCGCCCGCAGCCTGAGTTCATTCGGCAGACCAGGCATGATCCCTTGAACGATCATCCGTTGAGCCCCTTGGCGCAGGGCCGTCTGGGTAGCGCGCCATTCAGCATCCGTTAGCTCAAGCAGACGCGGATCGTTGGGCACGGCGACGGGCCGACTGGCAGCCTGGGTCAAATTAGCCCGGGCCTGCTGATAGAGGCGTCGGGCGCTATCGATGGAGTCCTCAAGGTCAGCCTGTTCCTCCGGAGTACTCCGCTGTCGGTAGGTCCAAATTTCCTTGGCCACTTGCCGCTGGGCAGGGGTTAAATTCCGGGCCTGGATCAGGAGATTAGCTAGGTTACTGTTGGCGTCAGCTTGATCCATCGATGCTAAAGCCGCCTCGATGGCTTCCCAGTCTTCCTGACTGGCACTCCGCAGAAAACGCTGGGTGGCAGTGGATAAAACATAGGTGGGGGCAAACGGAAACGGACCGGCCTGCCGCCTCAGCCCCGTCGCCTGCTGAAACAGGTTGTTGAGATTTTGTTCGATCGCCTCGTTAGCCGCCCCATCCAGGGTTAGCACTCGCAACACCCCATTGCGGGCCGCCCGACGTTTTTCTTCAGTGGACTGCTCATCCGTGACCAGCGCATCGGCGGGAGCCACAATCGTTTCTGGAGCCTGGGTGTCGACTTGAAGTTCCGGCTGGTTGTAGAATCGCTGGCCTACTACCGCAGTCAGGGCCAGCGCCGAAACTGCAAAGAATACTCGGGGATGGCGCACAGGGCGTCGCCGCCGCAGGCCTCGGCAGGGGCCGATAGGGATAGGCGGCCGCTGGTTTGGCCCAAGCCGCGAGGGAGCCACTCGGGATGTTGGCGGATACAAGCCTTTCGTGCGCGCAACTCGATCAACTTTACGTTGAAGTTGCCGCCACTGCTCGATTGAGCGAACCATATGCCGAAGTGCTTTCATAGTGCTCGACCGAGATTTTGATCAACCCAGGCTGCAGCGGGG
>PYEQ01000512.1 GCA_003017785.1 filamentous cyanobacterium CCP5
CACCGAGACAGCGCCAAAGCGTTTTGTCTGGGGAATGCTTTAGCTATCTTCAACAGACAGAAGAATGGCAAAAACTCCCAGTTTTCTACCCTATAATCCCAAGCTAAAAGCGATCGCTCGACGGCTGAGAAACAACATGACTCCAGCCGAAATCGTTCTATGGCAGCATCTCAAAGGCAAACAAATGGCTGGTTATGACTTTGATCGCCAAAAGCCAATCGACGAATACATCGTTGACTTTTACTGTAAACGGTTGAAGCTGGCAATTGAAGTCGATGGTTCTTCCCATGACAGCGAAGAATCACAAACCCAAGATCGCTATCGACAATCTCGGCTTGAGTCTTTTGGTATTCGCTTTCTACGGTTTCAAAATAACGAAGTACGACATGAGACAGAGGCCGTCCTGAGCACTATTCGAGCTTGGATTTCAAGTCATTCGGTCAGTTAGCTGCGTAACACCCTAGCGATCGCTGTTGGTTCCAGTCCCGTCATGGCATCAGCTCTGCAAGACAATATCCATAGGATAAGTTCGTTTGTAGGTTACGAATCTCCATAGGCAATAAAAAAAACGAGGAGCGATCGCCCCTCGTTCTATCAGCGCTAATTTCTCCTTAGGCCTGCCTTAAGCCGATCGCGCTGACTGCTCCTCAATTGGGCTGGCAACGGTTCGGGTCGGGCGGCGGCGATCGCTGGTGCGAGTGCCCCCAGCCATCTCGTATTCATCGCTTTCGCGACCATATACCGCCGCAATGCCCGACAGCATCTGGCTGGAATAAATGTTCAACTTGCGCTCCGCCTCAACCAGAGCATTTTGAGCTACGCCCACCGTGGCGCGGGCCACATTGTAGGCCGCCAGCTTTTCACGCACATCATTAATGTGCGTCTCATACTGCTCCACCGGTAGACCATTGCCCAGGTCCAAATCGGGGTTGAGGCTGAGGAGGGCCTCATTACGACGCTCTGCCTTAGACAGAGCCGAAGAATTGCGCTTACGTTGCGCCATACCGTTCACCATGTTCCGGGTGAGATGCTCCCTGAATCTAGGGATTCGAAGTAGGGGTGGATGTTTTCAAACATAAGCGATGGAAAATCGCCTCAACCTGCGTAAATGTACGCGATTTGGTAGCGAACATCGCTACATTTGCCAATGGCGCAAACGTGTTTGCGACTCCCGCAAAAGCGATCGCGAATCGTCAATAAGCTACACGATTTGCGATTAAAGCCAATTTAATTCGCACCGAAGCGATCGCGAGTCGTGGAGTCATGATCGCGACTCCCGTAGAAGAGTTTGTAACTCGTGCCAAAGTGATCGCGACTCACGCAAAAAAGTTTGCAACTCCCGTAAAAGTGATCGCAAATTGTGCAGAAGGATTTGCGACTCAGGACAAACCAATTGCCAATTGTGCAGAAGCGATCTCAATTGACGCTACAGCCCGTTGAAGGAACCCCGCCAGGGAAATCAAAGGTTGGGGCTCCCTTCTTAGCCCCCTGTGCTATCGTTAAGCGCAAAATCTGTGTGAAAATCCCCAACTAGCGTGATTTTATCCGCCCTGATTGATACTGCCAGGCAGGGAGATACAGCCGCGATCGCCGCCCTGCTAGCTGAAACCCTCGATGTCGACCATCTGCAAGACATCAAGGCGGTGCGGAGGGGCGATCGCTTAGAACTTACCCTGGTCGGGACATCGGCTCTTGAGCAGGGAGACTACATTCAGTCTATTTACGTCCCCCTCGCCTATCTGGAGATTCCCGGCATCAAGCAGGTGCGGATAGAGGCCCGCCATGGGGACCATCCCCGGGCCGACTGGGTACAGCAGGGAGCCCTGCAGAGTCTGCCCCTGCCTGAACATCCGGCTTTTCTGCAGCCAGCGGGTCTGTCGGGTCCAGCCGCAGCTAACCCGACTCCAGCCAAGCTTTTGACCCGATCGTCGTCTGCATCGACCCCGGCTCAGGTGGTCGAGCCCCATCGGCCAGTGCGGCGGCGGCTCAGCCTGTTTGTACTGGTGGGGCTGCTGTCCGGCGGGGGCAGCGCCCTGTATTTCCAGCATTTGTCCCATCAGACCCAGCTTCAGAACTGGGAGCAGCAAAAACAGGCACGACAAACCCGCCTAGCCAGGGCTGAAGCGGCGGCACGAATAGCGGCTCAGACCGCCCCGGAGCCGCCACCGCCGGAGATTCCCTCGGAGTTTTTGTTCTCCTCGGAACCGACTCTGGCCCCGGAACCGGCGGTGGTGATCAAAGCGGTGGGAGACATCATCCCTGGTACCGACTACCCCCGCTACAGGATGCCCCAGGACCCGAACTATCTGTTTCGCAGCATCGAGCCGTTTTTGCAGAAAGAGGCAGATATTCTATTTGGCAATTTTGAAAGCACCATGACCAGCCATGCCTACAGCGCTAAGGACATTAGCCGCGGGTCAACCTTCGCCTTTCGCACCCCGCCCTCCTATGGGGATGTGATTAAAAGCGCCGGTTTTGACGTCATGAGCGTGGCCAACAACCATTCCTTTGACTTTGGCGAACAGGGCTTTGCCGACACCATCGCCAACCTCGAAAGTTCCGGCATCCAGGCTACAGGGCGCAAGGGGCAGATTACCTACACCGAAGCCAATGAAGTGCGGCTAGCCTTTATCGCCTTCAGCTACTTTAATCACCACAACAACATGAATGACCTGGCGGCGGTGGAAGCCCTGATTCGCCAGGCAGACGAGCAGGCAGATATTATCGTGGTTTCGGTCCACGCTGGGGCTGAGGGCACTGGTGCTGTTCGCACCCGCAACCAGACGGAATACTACCTGGGGGAAAACCGCGGCAATCTGGTGCAGTTTTCCCGGGCGGCGATCGACTACGGGGCCGATCTGGTGCTGGGCCACGGTCCCCACGTGGTCAGGGCGGTGGACCTGTACCAAGACCGGCTGATTGCCTATTCTTTAGGGAATTTTTTAGGCCATAAGACCCTGTCAAATCAGTCCACCCTCGGGGTGTCAATGATTTTGAAGGTGGGGATGGACTCAGACGGCACCTTCGTCAACGGGCAGATTATCCCTGTCGCCCTGGACCCCAATGGGGTGCCCTATTTGGACAACCATTTTCAAGGGGTAGTTTTGGTGCGTCAGCTGACCCGAATGGATTTTCCGTTTTCTCCCCTGGAAATTGACGACATGGGCCACATTCTGCCTGGAAAATTTATTGAATAGGCGCTGACATTAAACAGGCCGTGACTCCAACGGCATTGGGAATCACGGCCTGGGACTGACGATGCAGTCATCGCCTTCGGATTAAGCGAGTCTGCCTAGCTTTGCTGGGCGGCGGGGGTGATGCCCTTGGACTCTAGACAGGCTTGAAATTCTTCTTCGGCGGCAGCGATGTCGTAGTCGCTGTAGTCGTCTTTGAGGTTAAAGACCCGCTCAAGGTAGTCTTTGCCGCTTTCTGCGATCGCCCGTTGCAAATCTCCCTCGCTGAGTTCTTCAGGCAGACAGTCCACCACGGCGGTGATGTCTTCGCCATCGGGGGTGACGTAGGTTTCGGCGGCGGCAGCGGGAGCCACAAAGCCGGTGGTAATCAGGCAAAAGCCTAGCAGCACAACGGCCAGGGTACGAATTCGTTGAACCAATGGTTGAAGCAGGGTGCGCATAAATAATCACTCCATAAGGACTCCTTCATGATTCTTAATCCTCGGCTGATCGCCTTCCCTCAAACGGGTGAGAAGGCTGAGAACTCTGTCTTTTGAAAGGGTTTTTGAGGGGCATTTCAAGGGTTTCAGGTCGAACCCTCCCCCAAAGGATGATCTGCGGGCTAAGCTCTGTCGAAAGAATAATGTCCATGGGGATTAATACCTATCTGTTTGTGGATAAAAGC
>PYEQ01000027.1 GCA_003017785.1 filamentous cyanobacterium CCP5
ATTGGGGAATCTGCCAAGGCCAAGGGCTTCTGGGTGGCGGAGGCGGTGTGGGTGACCCACGGGGGCGGCGTTGGCAAGATTGTCTCAGAATTGATGACCACGGGCCTCGCCAGCTTCGATCTGCACGAAATGGACATTCACCGCTTCCCGGCGGTGTGCAAGAGTGCCGACTTCATCACTCGGGCTGGAGCCCAGCAGTACGACGAGGTCTACGACATCATTCACCCGCTGGATCAGCAGACCCATTCACGGGAACTGCGGGTGAGCCCGTTCTATCCTCGCCTGCAAGCGCTGGGGGCGCAGTTTGTGTTTAGTGCGGGCTGGGAGCGGCCCCAGTGGTTTGAGGCTAACGCCAAGCTGCTGGAGGAATACGCCATTCCAGAACGCCAGGGCTGGGAGGCCCGCAACTGGTCGGCGATCGCGGGCGCAGAGCACTTAGCCACCCGCGATCGCGTGGCCCTCTATGACCTCACCCCCTTCGCCAAGTTCGAGGTAAGCGGGTCGGGGGTCGTGGCCTATCTGCAAGGGCTCTGTGCCAACGACGTGGATAAGCCCGTGGGCAAGGTGATCTACACCGCCATGCTGGATGGCAACGGCGGCATCATGTGCGACCTGACGGTGAGCCGCCTGGGGCCAGAAAAATACTGGGTAATTACCGGGGGCGGTGTCCACGGCCATGATTTGGCCTGGAGGCGGAGTCATCTCCCCGCCGATGGCTCCGTGCGCATTACCGATCTGTCTTCGAGCTACTGCTGTGTGGGACTGTGGGGGCCAAAGGCTCCGGCGGTACTGCAGGCGGTAACCCAGACGGACGTGTCGAAGCCGAAGTTTAAGTTCTTCACCAACCAGCAGCTCACCATCGGCAACATTCCGGTGCGGGCGGTGCGGGTGTCCTATGTGGGTGAAGAGGGCTGGGAAATCTACGCGCCCACGGAGTGCGGCCTGAAGCTGTGGGATACCCTGTGGGCGGCGGGGCAAGACCACGGCATCATCGCGGCGGGGCTAGCGGCCTTTGAAACCCTGCGGCTGGAGAAGGGATTCCTGTTTTGGGGCCATGACATTCATACCGAATATGACCCCTACGAGGCGGGGCTGGGGTTTGCGGTGAAGCCCAACAAGGGCGACTTCATTGGCAAAGAAGCGCTGTTGCAACGCCAGGAATACGCCAGCCGCAAGCTGTGTTTCTTGACTTTGGATGATCCGGCGGCGATCGCCATGGGCAAAGAACCGGTGCTGGCGGCGGACGGCAAGGTGCTGGGCTATGCTACCAGTGCCGGCTATGGCTACAGCCTGGGTCGCTGCGTGGTCTTTGCCTATTTGCCCCTGGGCTATGCTGAACCCGGCACGGCGGTGACGGTGGAGTATTTTGGTCAAGCTCTTGCGGCAACGGTTACAGACAAATGGCTGTAGCGTTCCTGAAGGGTGGCCGGAGGCCAATCGCACCATGCCCTCAGTCAGGTAGTGCATTTGTCCAATGCACTACCTGACTGAGGCATAGGCATGAGTAAGTCCGCAACTGGGTTGAAAAGCCAGGTTTGCTGCCCGAGGGGATCTCGCTCCCCTCGGACTCCTACGACCAGGACGGACCGCCGTCCTGGACCTCGCGGAAGGGTTGGTCTGTCACAGGTGATTTAGCGCTTCGCATCGGTGGGAAGATTACGGCTGTTCTCTTTCCTAGATGCGGCCATCTAGCTTGTCCAAGGCAATCTTGAATAGTCATTTGCCTGTGTTTTGTTGCAACTTGGACACGAGTTCTAACGCACCCAACGGTTGATGGCGCAATTTGAGGAAGATTTAGCATGGGAATCTTGGGTCTGGAACTTCTATTTGTTGTGCTGTGGAGTTCTGGCTTCATTGGCGCGAAATATGGGTTGCCCTACGCGGGGCCGTTCACGCTGCTGTTTGTGCGCTATGTCCTGGTGGCGATATTGCTGCTGATCTGGCTGGGCTATCGTCGGAAGCTACGGTTTCACAGCAAGACCGCGATCGCCCGTTCTGCCATCGTAGGGGTGCTGGCCCACGCCGTTTGGCTGAGTGCGGCGCTGGGGGGGATTGCCCTGGGAGTTTCCCCCTGGATTGTGGCGCTGATCACGGCGTTGCAGCCTATGGCCACCAGCGTTCTATCCGGCCCGATCTTGGGAGAGACAATCTCGGCGGTGCAGTGGAGCGGCACGGGAGTGGGTTTAGTCGGCGTCGTGCTGGTGGTGATCACCAAGCTGGAGGGGGCCGGAGAGGCTTCGCCCCTTGGCTATGTCCTGCCCTTCATTGCTGCCGCCAGCATGACCGTGGCAACGCTCTACCAGCGACACCTGAACCGCACCCAGCCGGAGCAAAATCTGCCCGTTATTCAAAGTTTGCTGGTGCAGGCCGTAGCCAGCGCGATCGTCCTGTGGCCCTTGGCGATTTTTGTCGAAGGCATGAGGGTTGAGTGGACCCAGCAGTTTGTGTTTGCCCTGGGGTGGCTAATCATCGTGCTGTCGATCGGCTCCTACGGGCTGATGCTAAAGCTGTTGGAATATCGCACAGCGGCTAGAGTCGCCAGCTTGATGTATCTGACGCCGCCCACGACCCTAGTGCTGGGATTTCTTCTATTCAATGACCAAATCGGCTGGGTCGATACGGTCGGCCTGGTGATTTCGGCGATCGGCGTGGCCCTCGTTTATCGGGGAGGCAGCGATCGCCCCAAGAAGGTAAAACACACTGACCCCAGACGTTTCCTCAGCATGAAGCCTTAGCAAGAAAGGAGTTCATAGTTTTGAATGTTGAATCAACCAGTTATTCAAAACTCAAAACTCAAAACTTAAAACTCAAAACTCAGAATTTGGACTGATTGCCGTTCTAGATATCAGTAATCGTCATGCAGTTTTCCATCGAAGTGACGCCCAAAGCGGATATCTCAAAATTGCCGAAATCGGTGAAAGAGGTATCGATCACCTTTCTGCCAGGGGCAGACCCCCGGGACGTGGTGGCCCAGGCCGTGCGGCTACGGCGAGAAGGATTTGAGCCGATTCCCCACGTGCCCGCTCGGAGTATGGGCGATCGCCTCGAACTCTACCAGTTCATCACCCAGCTCAAAGAAGCAGCCCAAATCCGGCAGGTGCTCCTCGTCGGCGGCAGCCGGGAGCCGATAGGAACCTATCGCTCTACCCTAGAACTGCTAGAAACCGGCGTCTTCCACGGTCTGCGAATCGGCGTAGCGGGCCACCCCGAAGGCATGCCTCAGCTAGACGAATCGGAGTGTGACCGGATTCTTGCCCTGAAGAACCAGTACGCCCGCGATACCGGCACCGAGATGTTCATCGTCACCCAGTGGTCGCTGGAGGTGGTGGTGATTCAGCGCTGGCTAGACCGGATTCAGCCCTTCAACCAGCTCCCCATCTATCTGGGCATTCCCGGCCCCACCAGTCCCGCCGCATTGCTGAAGTTTGCGAGAATCTGCGGGGTCAAGACTAGCTTGTTAGGCTTAAGGCACCAGTCTGCCCGCCTGGGTCAGCTCCTCACCGTTCAGACCCCTGACTATCTGGTCGATGCCTTTAGCGATGGTCCAAGACCGGCCCTTGAGGGCCATCGCATTGACCAGTTCCATATCTTCACCTTCGGCGGCATCCAGCGCACCCAGGAATGGCTGGCGTCGCGGCAAGTTAGCACCTTGACCTCGGTTTGAATTGTTCAGATAGATAGTTTTGGTACGGCGGAGATTCTGCATTGGACGCAGGCCATGCGTCCCTTCGACTCCGCTCAGGGCATCGCCCCTTACTCCTCACCCCAAGCCCTCCGGGCAGGCTACGCCAACACCCCTTACACCTCACTCCTCACTCCTCACCTCCCCCACCATGTCCACCAGCGTTTTCGATATTTTCAAAATCGGCATCGGTCCCTCCAGTTCCCACACCGTTGGCCCCATGAAGGCGGCGTTGTGGTTTGCCAAAGGACTCATGCAAGACCAGCTTCTACCCCAGGTGCAGCGAATTCAGATTGACCTGCACGGCTCCCTGGGGGCTACGGGGCGGGGTCACGGCAGCGATCGCGCCGTGCTCATGGGCCTTGAAGGGGAAGCCCCCGACACCATCGACCCCGACACCATCGACGGTCATCTGGATCGGATTGAGACGACCGGGGCGCTGTGGCTACTGCGCCAGCACACCATTCCTTTCACGGCCAAAACCGATCTGCTGTTTCACTGGAAGCCCCTGCCCTATCACCCCAATGGCATGGTGTTTACCGCTTTTGATCCAGAGGGTGGGATCCTCCAATCTCGCATCTACTTTTCGGTGGGAGGCGGGTTTGTGGTGGATGAGGCGGCCTTTGACATCGACCGGCTGGAGCTGCACACCAGTCCGGTGCCCTATCCCTTCACGACTGGCAAAGCCCTGCTGGAGCTGTGCAGCACCCACGGCGTTTGCATTAGCCAGGTGATGCTGGAGAACGAAAAGGTCTGGCGATCGGAGGCGGAGATTCGGCTGGGGCTGCTGAAGCTCTGGCAGGTGATGCAGGACTGCGTCAAGCGGGGCTGCCATGCAGAAGGGATTTTGCCCGGTGGACTCCAGGTGAAGCGGCGGGCTGCCGGACTCTACGCCCATCTCAGCAGCCGTCCGGAAGCGTCTCTGGCCGACCCCCTGACTGTGATCGACTGGGTGAATGTATACGCTATGGCGGTGAACGAAGAAAACGCTGCCGGCGGGCGCATGGTGACAGCCCCCACCAACGGCGCGGCAGGGATTATTCCGGCGGTGCTGCACTACTACAGCCGGTTCTGCCCCACCGCTAGCGATGACGGCATCGTGCGGTTTTTGCTGGTGGCAGGGGCGATCGCCATTCTCTACAAAGAAAACGCTTCTATCTCCGGGGCCGACGTGGGCTGCCAGGGGGAAGTGGGGGTGGCCTGTTCCATGGCGGCGGCAGCCCTGACCGAAGTGCAAGGGGGCA
Organism: filamentous cyanobacterium CCP5; assembly: GCA_003017785.1. Lineage (GTDB taxonomy): Bacteria > Cyanobacteriota > Cyanobacteriia > Phormidesmidales > Phormidesmidaceae > CCP5. The sequence continues at coordinate 4,927 of PYEQ01000027.1, forward strand.
CCCCCGCCCAGGTGGAAAACGCCGCCGAAATCGGCATGGAGCACAACCTCGGCCTCACCTGCGACCCGGTGGGGGGGCTGGTGCAGGTGCCCTGTATCGAGCGCAATGCCATGGGGGCCATCAAGGCCATCAATGCCAGCCGCATCGCTCTCAAGGGGGACGGCAGCCACTGCGTTCACCTCGACAAGGTGATCAAAACCATGCGGGACACCGGAGCTGACATGCACGAAAAATACAAAGAAACTTCTCGCGGCGGCCTAGCCGTCAACGTAATTGAGTGCTGATTGCATCCAGAGTCTTGACCTGACGCCCCTACTTGTACTGCAAAATCACCTCGGCAATTTTTTGCACAATTTCAGCCGTATCAAAATAGTCGCCGTGGTCGATGGGGCGCTTGCCCAGGGTAGAAGCGTTGTACGAGTACATGTTGACAGGGGCCAGGCTCGGAGCCGGGTTACGCCCCAGGCTGTCCTCCCAGCGGTTGTCCAGGTTGGGGCCGGTAAACACTTCTCGAATGGCATTGACTCTTTCATGGGCCTCTTTTTCGACAATAGAAGCCTGTAAAGCGGTGTCGTGCCGCGAATAGAACAAATATACGCCGCCCACCAGATGGTATAGGCCGGCATAAAAGGGACCTAGATAATAGGACTTTTGCGGATCGTCATGCTTGTCGCACTGGGTCACGTGGCGACGTTCCACATCGGGAGCCAGCATGATATAGCCGTCCACAAAAAAGTTGCGATCGCCCCCGTGATCCCGACGTTCGAGCTGCTGCAGAATCTGCTCGGTTTGCCTGAGGGGAAAAATGTCTTTATTCACCAGCTTGCTCAGCATGGTGCAGGTGAGATAGTTGCCCATGCTGTGGGCGATGATGTGAATCGCCGCATTGGGTTTTTGCTGTCGAATCACACTAATCAAGTTGGCCAGGGCCGAGGCAGAAGAGATAGCCTCTGAGCGATCGGAACGATAGTCAAAAACGCTCCCGTTCGACGGCCAAGAGAATCCAACAAAAGCGGTCAAATTAGCGTGGGGATCCTGAAGCTGAGCCTGAACCTTTTTACGCTTCTCCAGATTGTCCGGTATTGGATCGACAATCAGCGTATCTCCTAAAACCGTCTCCGCCGCTAAGGTATCTGCCAGGATGGAAAAAGATGTCAAAGCGCCGTGGAGGGACACGTTAAATCCATGGACGCCAATCAGGATTCGCTTAATGGCTGGAGAATTTAAAAATTCATCAAATACTGTCTTTTGAGAATCTTTAATTAACGCTTGAGCGGGCATCCGGTTGGGATCGGTGGTCGCCAGATAGTAAGACATATACTGCTGAGTGTTGATCCAGTTATAGCCACCTTTCTGCAGCTTAATCCGGGTTTCCCGGTCAACGTCTAGGCCTAGATTTTCTCGGTCTCTGTTCGTGGCGAAGTAGCGGATATGCATAGATGAAACACGCCTCTGATGATAAGGCCCCGTCAGGATTTGGGGGGCTAGGTGATTATTGTCTCTTGGCTAAAAACTATCTCGGCTGGCAGAGGTATTTTTCGATAGCTTGATTAAACTTATAGTATGTCAAACCACCCATTTAACGACCCCCAAGTTAATCCGCTGCCGGACGCCAACGATATTGAATCAGGGGCATCCCAGGGAAAATCCTTCGGAGGGCGACGGAAATCTCAAACTAAGCTGAGTACCGATCGCGATCGCTTAAGGAAGATATTTATTGGCCTGTTGGGCGTTGGCTTAGTTTTGGGGATTTTGACCGCGACAGGAGTCGTCTGGGTGCTGCACCAATTTGAACTGACGGAACCGCCAGCCGTGGAAGACACGCTGTGATTGCCCCCTAATGTTTGCTTCCGGGCATGGCACCACTATCTCTAAACCCCTGATTGCGGGATTGATTTGGCAATGGTAAACGCCCAGTTAGCTAAGCTTAAATTCGATTGTGCAGTAGCCGTTGTTCAACGTGGCAGGATTGACTTGGAGACCATTATCAATCGTCAATGGCTCACCATCGACCCTAATCGCCAGCTCAATTTCACATCAACATTTGCGCACGTTCTAAACAAAACTTCGCTCTGGAGCCTTGATACTCACTAGAACCGGGAGGATTAACTATATGAAATACTCATCTGCCTTAGGCATGACCGCCGCCCTGTCTGTACTGTTTACAGCGCCAGCGATCGCCGAAAATCCTGCCCATGTCCAGCAGCTACTCGAAACCAATCTCTGTGAAGGTTGCGACCTTAGCAATGCAAATTTGGCCCAGGCCCACCTGATTGGTTCTGACTTAAGGGGGGCCGATCTCCAAGGGGCCAACTTAAACAAGGCCAATTTAGAAGGGGCCGATTTAACCGGTGCTAACCTCAGCGGGGCCAATCTGACCGGCGCTTTCCTAACCAACGCTGTTTTCCAGTATGCCAATCTCGACTACGCCAATCTGACCGAAGCGCAAATCTACTACGCTGATGTGACCGGTGCTTCCCTTGATAATCTTAATCTCACGGGAGCTCAGGTGGTTGGCACTCCCATCAGCATCGGTGGGGAATAGGGCCAAACCTTCTGAGGTCAGCCAGGGATGCTCCCCCCCGAGGAGGATAGGCCGCTAGTATTGATACTCTGCACTAGAAGTGGTGTAGTCGTGTAAATCAACCTGGTGGGAAAATGCCATGCGCTTGGCGAATTTTAACAGGCTACCGTAGTCTTTCTGGCTGCAAATGAGGCGACCGTCGCCAAAATATTCGCTCTGGTCGTCCCGTAACTCCACCGCAAATTCTGATAAATAGACCGAAAAGAACTTTTTCATCGCGTCCATGAATTTCACCTGATGTAGCGGTTCTTAATCAATTGGGATGCGGCCTTGCTCCCCCACTGCGCTAATCTCCCTGATCTAGTCGCTCGGGGCTTTCTGCAGGGTAAGGGGGCAAGGACTTATCTGGCTGGATTGAGAAAGGCTATAGATAGAGACCGACGCGCGATCGCAACCCTTCAACGGGCTTTAAAAGACCTGATTGGCAAATCGAACGTTAGGCGAACCGCAAGCCCAGCCAGTCAGCCTTTGCCGATGTTTTTTCGTCTCAGGCTAGGTTTTGCAATGGCAACTGTTCGCTCAGGTTAGCCGGGTCAATGTAGTAACAGGCCGCGCTATCTAGGCAAATTTGCGCCCAGCCAGCATCGGTAAAACCGACAAACGTATAGGTCGTATCTTGGATGAAAAAACCGCGATGATCCCGGGTGCCAGGCTGCACGGTAAATGTGTAGGAATCGTTACTTAGATTAGACATTTGAATTTTCCTAAAGACTGATTTCAAATTTCCGTAAAATGCTTTCCTAATAAACCAACCTTACGTGAAGAAATTGCAAAAAAGATTCTCTTTAGGAAAAATGATTTAAAAATTTACGCCTTAAAACTCAACAAAAATAAACACTGCCCATCGAAAAAACTGCTGCAGAATAAACGCAAACCCTACTTTCACGGGTATTCAAGCGAGTAAAGCCACCTTTTGCGAACGGCTTTATTCCTTCCCTATCCTGGTAAAAACCTGCTCGAAAGCGATCCGTGGGCTAGGGATGCCAGTGGTCACGGGATTGCCGATTGAACGGTTGGAACATTCTTGTAGCGATGTATTAGCTGAGACTTTCTGCAATGCAGCCGACTCTGCTCTGGATCGGACTGGCAAGGGGCATACCCTCAAAAGACCCAGGCGGACAATCAAACCTCAGGTAAAAAGCCACGGCAGGCCTGCACTGGAGACTGTAGCTGACCCTGTAGGCTACAGGTCGCCTGGGTGCAGTGATAGCAGTCCGCCGGGGGCGAAACCGGAATCGATTGAATCGAATAGAGGCTGACGTTCTGATGGGCAAAGCCTTCGACTTCGATCGGGGTGACTTCGTCTACTACCAGCAGAGCTTTTTCAGCGGATAGGGCCTGCCGGGCCCGGTTTACTCGCTCCAGGGTGGCCATGAACCCTTCCTGGGGCTGGCGAATCACCAAGGGGAGCTGAAGCGTTTCTCCCACAAAGGATCCGGGGGGTTCTTGAGAATAGTAGTCTTTGTAATGGAGGGTGAGGGTGCCGTCTCCATAGCGCCGACTACGAATAAAGCGCTGAAACGGAATCGACAGGCTACCGGCCCCGTCGGCCTGATACCACCAGGACTTATACCAGGCGTGGTAAGGCAGGTTCAAAATTTGATGCATCGCTGCCTCGGAGAATCCTACCCGGGACAGCAACTCCACGACTTTCGATAGGGACTGATTTTGCACCAGGGGATAAAGCTTAGAGACGCACCCCGTGAGAAATTGCAGATGGTCATGGTCGTGGATCACCGGCTCTGACGGCAGGTCCGGGCGGGATCCGGCCAAGGCGCATACCGTGCGCTCCACTGTAAGCACCACATCGAGACGACCCTCACCCACGGGGACGGCTACATCCGCGCGCACTGAGCCAACATGACTGGGGGCGATCGCCGCCGGCCAGCTATCTATCAGTATTCGCCTCAGCAGCCCTTCGTTGCCAACGGCCAGGGCAATCTGCACCTGTTCCTGCCAGTCAACGGAGGGAGTGGCCAGCATCGGGACCGACGTCTTCAGCATAGGTTCGTGGCTGCCTCCGAGAGACGGACCTGGGAGCGACTTCCTTTCTTGTAGCAAAGTCAAAGCCGGCTGCCAGCAGGGCTTACGAAACTTTTCAGATGTTAGAAGTTCGCAATCTAGCGCAACCTCTGCTCAATAATCCCTTGACCGGGGAGTTGGCGAATGGGGTTGGCCTCTCCCCAGACCCCGCCAGAATCTAATGGGAAGCTCAGTCATTTGCCTTACAATTCTTAAAACATAGACCGCCTCCGCCCTTGTCGATTTCCTTTGTCAATGCCAAAGCCCGGATCTATTGCACTGGTCGGGTAGGCTCTGGTTTGGCCCAGTCGCGCCCCCCATCGATGCTCATACTCGGCTGGTGCTGTGACGCCGAGGCATTCAATCATGTCACCCATTCCGATTGTTCTCCTGAGTCTTGACCCATGCAGATTCCTAGTTTTTTGCAAAAGGCGCAGCGCTGGCTACAGCTGACCCCTGAGCGAGCCCTTGATCAGGCCTACGAAGCGGCCATGATGATTGAGGCGATCGAGAAAGAATACTTCGGTGGCAATCCCATTTCGCCCCAGTACGGTAACTACGGCAAGAGCGCCCAGACCTACTTCCAGGGAGAGCTGAAGAAATACCTCAACCTGATTCGAGTGCGGATGGGGGAGTTTCGCACCAGTAGCGCTCTGCTGCGGGTCTCTGACCCCAGGATCATGGAGATTCAAGTGTCAGCCCCCAGCGGGGAAGGAGAAGAACTCGCCATCGACGTCATCGACAAGCCAGCGGTTTTCTTTCGCAAGCTGCGGTTTATCGACGAAGTCCTCGATCGCTACAAGACTCTGGAGACGCCCCCCCAGCGGGTGATTACCCTGGCGAAGGCAGAGGCGAACCCTGAGAGCGATGCTTCCCCTCCCGCCCCAGCCATTAGTGCGGCTACCCGTAGCAGTAATGGCGCGGCCAACGGTCGCCGTAATGGCGCGGCTCGGGGAGTAAACCTGTCTAAGCAGACGGTGAACAACGTGCCTGCGGCCCAGGCCCAGCGTGAAGAGGCTTCCGGCCAGCGGGCTGATGGCCTCTCGGATGGAGCCAGCGTGCTGCCGCGATCGATTCTGCGCACCGTCGATCGGATTCGCCAGGATCTCGATCCCAAGGCGGAGCAGCAGGTGGTGAAAAACTTTCGCAGCTCCAAGAATAAAACCACCACGGCGATTAAGTTTTTGCTACTGCTAATCATCGTCCCCTTGCTCACCCAGCAGGTGTCCAAGAACTTTGTGGTCGGTCCCGTAGTGGATGCGGTGCGCGATCGCGGTGGCGAGGCCGAAATTTTTCTCAACCTGGAAATGGAAGAGGAAGCCCTGCATGAACTCCAGCAGTTTGAAGAACGGCTGCGGTTCGAGGTGCTAATCGGCAAAGCTCCGCCCCTGCCCGAACTCCAGATCGAAGAAACCGTGCGGGAAAAAGCCACCGAAATCGAGGAGGCCTACCGGCAGCGCAGCGCTGGATCCATTAAAAATGCCTTCGCCGACATTTTCGCCGTTGGAGCCTTCGCCCTGCTGCTAGTCACCCGCAAGCGGGAAGTGAGCGTGATGAAAAGCTTCCTAGACGAGATTGTCTACGGCCTCAGCGACAGCGCTAAAGCCTTCATTATTATCCTGTTTACGGATATGTTTGTGGGTTTCCACTCCCCCCACGGCTGGGAGGTGCTGCTGGAAGGACTCTCCCGCCATCTGGGATTTCCCGCCAATCGGGAATTTATCTTTCTGTTTATTGCGACCTTTCCGGTGATTCTAGACACGGTGTTTAAATACTGGATTTTCCGCTACCTCAACCGCATCTCGCCCTCTTCGGTGGCAACCTACCGCAACATGAACGAGTAAGAAATAGCTTGACAGGGTTGGCCCTTAAGACTTACTCGGTGGGTATTGGCCGTCTAAGCTGTCATCCTGAGTGCCAAGCATCCTGTCCCAAAAGGTGAAATACAGGCCGTAGTGCCGGGTATAGCGCTGATGGTGCACCAAATGGTAAGTAGAACCAATGCACCATTTGCCAATCTGCCGGCTGAGGCGGGAATCAGGCACGACCTGAAAGCCCAGATGGTTTCCCGCCGCCCAAACGGACATGGTCAGCAGCACCGCAATGAGTACCCCGATATGCAGGGGCAGCACCAGGGTTAACGCGAGTAAAAAAGCGGCCTGAATAAACGACTCTAACGGCTCCATAGCAAAGAATGTCCAAGGGGTCGGCGGGCGCGATCGGTGATGGCCGCGATGGAACCATTGAAACAGTGGCCTCACGTGAAACAGCCGGTGCATGAAGTAGAAAAAAGTATCCTGGGCCAGGAGCACGACAGCATAGCTGAAGATGAGATAGCCAAATCCCTGGGTCTGCCAGTCCAAATAAATCTGGGTGTATCCTCGGCGGAAGCAGAGCATAAAGCAGGCTGCCCCTAGGGCGAACGCGATTACTGAGAGAATGGAAAGTTTGATATCCTCGGCGATCGCTCCCTGCCGCTGCTGGGTTCTTTTGGCTTGAGCACTGTGGGTTCGGGAACTGTTAATTGGAAAACTATTAGCTTGAGCAACCGCTACCTTTTTTAAGGCCGAACATAATACCTGATAAGCATAGGCAGTTACGAAGTAACCCCCCATGATGATGCCGCAAAAGGTGAACCAGTAAAGCCAAAAATTAGGTTGTATATCTAAAATATTCATACGGTTTCTGCCGCAGTAATGCCATGCCAAACAGCTTTCAACCCTGTGGGAAATAGCCAGTTAGTTGGTTGCTTGGATGATGACAGAGCTTAATAAAGGACAGAATTTAAAACCTTACCTTTTATCTTTATTTTCCTACATAAATAGCTGAATTGTCCATGCATCCTAGGGCAGATAGAGCTTATGCCAGCAGATTATCAATGGCCTGAGCCCAGCCCTCCGGAGCCGGAGCCGGGGCGATCGCCCAGCCCCTTGCCGCTAGCTGCGGGTGCGGCCCGCCTGCTTCGGGCACAACAATCGGATGATCTACGCTTTCTAGCAGGCTGAGGTCGTTGGGGCTGTTGCCCAGCCCAATCGTGGTCAGGGGGGCGGCAGAACCCGCCTGATAGAGATTTTTCAGGGCCGCGATCGCGTTTCCCTTGCCCGCATCCGAGCCAATCAGGTGGGAAAAGCGGCCCCCCAGCACGACCCGAAACCCTAGCTCAGAGGCGTTTTCATTCAAAACGGCCACGTCGATATTTTTCGGCGTCATAAACGGCTCCGTGAACTCCCGGCCCTTGGCCTGGGCCGCTGCCCCATGGGACAGCCCCGTCATCTGCTGGATTTGATCCACCGTCCAGTCGCCAAACCCCTTCAGCGGACGTCCGATGAACTGGGCTAGGGCTTTAAGCCCCGCCCGCGCCACCACGTAGGGACAGCCCAGCTGCAGCACCCGGTAGCCGTCGATATCCTCACCGGGGGGCAGGTCGAAGCGATCGCCCTCCAGGGGAATGAACACGGCGCTGCCGTTCTCAACGATGAAGGGATCCGTGAGGCCCAAATCGGCCATTAGGGTGGCGACTTCGGCGCGGGTTTTGCTGGTCACCGGGATCACCGGAATCTCCTGGGCTTTCAGGCGATCCAGGGTCGGCAGGGCAGCGGCATAGTCGTAGGTCTGGGTGTTCAGCAGAGTGCCATCGAGGTCGGTAAAAATGATTTGAGCTGCCATGATCTCCTCCAGCCAACTAACCGCAACGCCTATCCTATACAAAGAGCATAGGCAAAGATGGGTTCATGGGCATCAATCAAACGATTCGCATCGCCGCTGTGGGGGACATTCACGACCAGTGGGGAGAGGCTGATGCGATCGCCCTCCAGCACCTCGCCCCGGATCTGGTGCTGTTTGTGGGGGACTTTGGCAACGAGGCGGTGAACGTCGTCGCCCAAATTGCTGCTCTGGATCTGCCCAAAGCCGCCATCTTTGGCAACCACGACGCCTGGTACACCGCCACCGACTGGGGCCGCAAGAAATGCCCCTACGACCCCACCCAGGAAGACTGGGTGCAGCGGCAGATGCATTTGCTGGGGGAGGCCGAGGTGGGCTACCGGCACCTGGATTTTCCCGCCCTGGGGCTGAGCGTGGTAGGGGGCAAGCCGTTTAGCTGGGGCGGTCCCTCCTGGAAGCACGGCAAGTTTTACCGCGATCGCTACGGCATTGCGAATATGGAGGAGTCAATTCTGCGCATGCAGCAGGTGGTGGATGCGACCGCCCACGATACTCTGATTTTTCTGGGCCACTGCGGCCCCGCTGGGCTGGGCACCGAGATGGAGTCGATCTGCGGCCGCGACTGGAAAAACAGCGGCGGTGACTACGGCGACCCGGACTTTGCCGCCGCGATCGACTATGCTCGCCAGCAGGGGAAGCAGGTGCCCCTGGTCACCTTTGGCCACATGCACCACACCCTGCGCCACCGCAAAGACCGGCTGCGCGATCGCGTCGTGCTGCAAACCGTCACCACCCACGTCAACGCCGCCTGCGTGCCCCGCCACCGCACCACCGACCAGGGCCGCGAATGCCATTTCTCGCTCATTACCCTGCATTCCGGACGGGTGGAGTCGGTAAGTGGAATGTGGATTACCCCTGACGGCACCATCACGGCAGCAGAGCCCCTCTTTAGCCGTCCTGAATCTCTGGTTTCTCGCTAGCTATGGCTCAAAAACAGGCAATTCGCGCGCTGCTGCTGGCCCTCGACGATTGGCGGGGGGCGATCGCAGCGTTCAAGCACGGCGGCTCCGACCTGGCTAGCAAGGCCCAGCAGGTGAGAGCGGCGGGTGCAAAGGTCAGCGATTTGCTGGAGGACGCAGCCGTGGCAACGGCCATTGAAACCCTGGTGAAAACTGCCAAGACCGAGTTTCCCCAGCGCCTCGATAGCTTTCATGAGGAACTCCAGCGGCAGCCAGAACCAATTTTGACGCGGGAGTTGGAGAGCCTGAAGCCGCTGTCCTGTAGCCGCAAAGACTTAGAAACTCTGATGCAGGCCTATTGCGAAGGGCCAAAGCATCCGCCTAAACTGCCCCGGCCCGATCAGCTAGAAACCTATTTTATCTCGCTGCAAACGGCCATGCTGGAAGACCTGCAAGCCTCCCGCTGGCTTAGCCGCACTCAGAAAAAACGCCGTAAGCGCAAGATTGCCACAGGGATTCTGTTCACCACCTGCGGTATTGGCTTGCTGGCGGGCAATACTCTGATGGATTGGGAGTACGCGGCGACATCCTACATTTTGGGCGGCAACGCCCTGATGCAGGCAGTGCAGGATTTAACCGGAGAGGAGTCTCCATGAGAGAACGGATACCCGTTTGCTGATCTCAGCTTTGGGGTGACTTGATCGGGTAAGGGAGCCAATGCTCCCTTACCCGGATTTTGGTTTTAAGAGGAGTCGCTACCTCCCTTTCCTATGAACCTATTGGGAAGCGCCGTCAGAGATAGCGCGTCTCTTCAGCCCTTGCACTCCCAGCAGGCCCAATAGGAAGAAGCCAGCCGTCGTCATAGGCTCAGGAATATCCTGCGAGGAATTGTGCGTCGAGGTGGACCACTTGAGTCCAGAGATGGCTCCGCTGCCGGGATAGAGCACGTCCAGCCGCGCCACGCTCCGATAGTCGAGGGCAAAGTCATACAGGGAATTATTGCCGCTAACCTTAGAGATCCGAGTTGCAGTCCCTCCCGATAGAGCGTTTTGATCAAACTGGGTGATACCCATTTGATTGCCGTCTTGGTCATAGGCGGAGAATGAGATGTATTGGCCACGGCTACCGAAATCATCCACATCTAGCAGGCTGATCTGGCTGAGATCAACGAGTTCAGCAAAGTTAAAGGAGATAATCCCGCCATTGCTCTCGTCATCAGGGTCTTGCCAGTTCTTGACTTCGCCATTTGACTTAAAACCATCTTCGTGGATGATGAGTACGTTATTCTGAATCGCAGTTCCCCACTTGCTACCGCTCATCAGGTCGTTGTCGCCGCCAGTGTAGGTCTTGTCGTTGCTATCAAACAATAGGAGTGGTTCGCGGGAGGTCCCGGCCTTGTTGGTAGCGCTGAGGGTTACCCCCCAATTGGCCCACTGATTGCTAATGCCGTATTTGCTGTTGCTGGCGCTGCTGCCCTGGGCAACACCGTCGATAAAGATATCGTCGAAGTCGAGATGGTAGGTTGCGGCTTGGACAGGAGCGATCGCCAGAGCTGTCAAAAAAGCTCCTCCCGCGATCGCCGTGGCCCTACCGAAGGCTATCTGCTTGAGAGAGTTCATAGGTAACACAGTATTTTTAGGGTTGATAAGCGATATCAGCCGTCAGACGTTTGCTCTCAAAGAACACCGTCGTCTGGCTTCTGCCCCTAAGGTGTCAAATTGTCCAGTTTGACCGTTCAGTATATATATGGAAATTGCCGGAAAACTCTGTGAAGGCAGGGCAAATTCGGCTCAGTAGATTACGGCAATCCAGCCAGCACTACCAGCGGCGATCGCTGAACCCAAAAGACTGATAAACAGCCACCAGGCGGCGATCGCTACCTGTCTGCGTACCGCGTTTGCCTGTCGCTGTACCTCGGCGGTGACTTCGGTCGCCTGGGCTTGGAGCTGGGCCTGAACCGCCTCGGTGAGGTCGATTAGCTGCTGACGAACCGCCTCAATCGGCTGGCCGGGATCAAAGCTGATCTGGTCGTAGAGATCCTTGCCCCAGGTGACCAACTGCCCGGTAGCCCGCTGCCAGGCAGAATCCAGCCAGTCTAGAAGCTGCTGAATTTCGGCGGCGGTTAAATCTCGGCGGTTTTCGAGGGCATGCTTCCAGGCTTGCTGATCAAGCGAAATATCAGGAATCTGTTCTGCCAAGCCCGAAAAACTGGGCACAAACCGCAGGCCAGACTTAACAATATCCGCCACATCCTGGGCGATTTGGGCCGGGGTAAAGGCAGACTTGTCCTGGAACTGGAGGTACTGGGTGAGCTTGGTTTGCAGATAGCTGAGGAAATCCTGGGTGGATCGGCCGGCTCGTTTGGCCCAGCGGCGGGGGGGACCGCTGAACTGCTGAAGGCGGTTGACTGGCTGCAAAGACTCCCAGCGGGCCTTGAGACTGTCCATCAACTGCGATCGCTGATCCGTCAACAACCCCTGCCGCCGCGATAGGGTTGCTT
>PYEQ01000513.1 GCA_003017785.1 filamentous cyanobacterium CCP5
GGGCACGGCAGGCCCTGCCCCTACTGCAGGCTTTGACCCATGAGCTTGCCCCAGAGGTCGGCGGCGCGGGCGCTGCTGCCGCTGGTGGGGCTGTTGTCGTCGTTGCCCAGCCACACCCCCGTGGTCAGATCGTAGCCGGGCACGAACCCCACAAACCAGAGATCTCGGTTGTCGTCGGTGGTGCCGGTCTTGCCCCCCTCGCCGAGGCCCAAAAAAGCATTTCGACCGGTGCCCCCCTGCACGACTCCCTGGAGCAACCCCTGGAGGGTGCGGGCGATCGCCGGTGAGATCGCCTGAATGCCGGAGTCCCCGGCCTGACCAAACTCATAAATCACCCTACAGGTCTGGGGATCGTCCGGATCGGTGCAGTCGCTGCTGTCGAGTACCCGCAGGACTCCGTGGGGCCGGTTCCAGACGCCGTCATTGGCGATCGCCGCCACCGCCCCAGTCATCTCCAGGGGGGTGACCACGCTTTCTCCCAGCACCAGCCCCGGTGACGCGGTTAGCTCTGACTCGACTCCGAGCTGTCGGGCCATGCGAATCACGTTCTGTAGCCCCACCTCCTGGGCAATGCGCAGGGCGACGACGTTCTCTGAGCGAGCCATGCCCGCATACATGTCTAGAGCCCCCGAACCCGAGCGACAGCCCTGAAACCGCTGGCCGTTCCAGGTCAGCGGAGCGCAGCTAAAGGTTTGACTGGGGGAAATACCTTCGGATAGGGCTTCGGCGTAGGCAAAGATCTTGAACGTCGAACCCGGCTGGCGCATGGCTTGGGACACCCGATTAAACTGGCTGGTCTGGTAGTCCACCCCGCCCACCAGGGCTCGAATCGCCCCGTTGCCCGTGTCCACGCTAACAATCGCCCCCTGCTCATAGTTGCCAGCCCCGCCATAGGCGTCCACTTCAGCCCTGAGGGCGTCCTGGGCCTCTGCCTGGAGATCCAAATCTAGCCCGGTTTCAACAATGAAGTTGCCTTCCCGGGCCAGGGACTCCCCCAGCACCCGGTCTAACTCTTCAAACACGTAGCTGTAGAAGTAGGGAGCCCGAATGCTCTGGAGCTGTTCCTGGGCTTTCGGACTAATTTCGATGCGGCTGCGGCGGGCCCGACGGGCTTCCTCCTGGCTGACCATGCCCATGGCCACCATCCGGTTCAAGACGCGATCGCGGTAGGTAACGGCCGCATCGTAGTTGCGCACCGGGTTAAAGGCGTTGGGGGCGGGCAGAATCCCTACCAGAGTCGCCGCCTCTGACAGGGTTAAATCCTGGGCCGACTTGTCGAAATAAAACCGGGCCGCATCTTCAAAGCCGTAGAGGTCACTCCCCAGATAGATCCGGTTCAGGTAGGTCAGCATCAAGGCGTCCTTGCTGTAGAACGTCTCTAGCTTCAAGGCCACGATCGCTTCCCGCAGCTTGCGCCCGGCGGAGTCTTCCGTCCCGACATATTCCCGGTAGATGCTGCGGGCCAGCTGCTGGGTTAGGGTGCTGCCCCCCTGGCGAATCTCGCCGCCGCGAATGTTGATCACCAGCGCCCGCAGAATTCCAATTGGGTCTACCCCCAGATGCCAGTGGTAGCGAGAATCTTCTGAGGCAATCACCGCCTGGGGCAGATAGGGTGAAAAGGCCGAAAGCCGATTTTGTTCCAGATGGGCTTCCACCGATCGCGGCCGCAGGGGAATGGATTCTCCGTTTTCCTCAGCAAAAATCATCACCGGTCCCTGTACCGACTCCGGCAGGGGCCGCATGGGCGCCTTAGGCCACTCCAGGGCCACAATCCAGGCTCCAATCAGCAGGGAACCCCCCGTAAACCCGTAGAGCCCATAGCGAGCTGACTGCACGTACCAGGGGGGCGGATCGAAATAGTGTAGGGTGACGGCATCCGCCAGTTCCGGTGGGCCGAGGGTGAGCACGTCCCCGTGGTTGAGCACCGCTCGCTTGAGTTTTTTCTTGCCGCGATAGAGTCCGTTAGTCGAGTCCCGATCTTTAAGCACGAAGGGGCTGCCCGGCAGGCTGGGGTCGCAGGTGAGAGTGGCGTGGACCTGACTAACAATTGGACTGCTGGCAACGATGTCGCACTGGGATGAGCTCCGCCCCAGGATGTAATGCTCTCCCAGCAGCGGGTACATTGTCTCCTGGCCGCCCACGGCCACCCGCAGCTCAGGGGCTCTGGCACCGGGCTTAACCTGGAGCTTCGAAAAATCCACCTTGCCCTGCACGGCCTGAAACGCCTGGGTGACTTTCCCTAACAGGGTACGAGGCGGGGAAGACTTGGGCGAGGTCATGGGCGAGTCCCCGACGGGTAGGGGTTCATTACTAGTTACAAGTCTATTGATAATCGGCAGAAATGTTGGAGCAGTAAAGACCAGTTTTTGGAGCGGCTGCCCGAACGTTGTTTCCAGCCAGGGACTCAAGCGGCTCCAGTATACTGGCTCCCCTACTCCATAGCCTTGGCCGCGCAGATGCTGCACCTGTGCCATCGCTCCAGCTCCCCCGTAGGACAGGGGCAGGCACAGTCAGGACAGCGGGGCTGGTGTTCGGCAAGCTGGCGATGGCGTTCGGCCCAGCCGGCGAAGGCGGCTTCCGGGGTGGTGGATATATCGGCAGGGGCGCTCCCCCCTGGCCAGTAGCAGGGATGGCCCTGGAGTCTGGCCCCCTCAGCCGGGAGCGATCGCCGGGGGCGCTGCCACCAATCCCCCGTAGAAAACCGAATTTCCTTCCGCGGGGGAGAGATCTGGAGATTAATTTTATTGAGAATCCGCAGGCGCTCCATGGTCAGGGTTTGGGCCCAGGTAGGATTCGTCACCGCCACATAGAGAATGCCTCGGCTGAGGCGCACCGGTTCACTCTGGCGGGCCACATTCTCCCCCACGGCAGCGCTCCAGCCAGCCAAAATCCGGCGCAGCTGTCCCTGGGTGCGCCAGCGGGGCTGCTGTTCTAAGGTTTGAATCAGCCGACCGAGGGCTTCCATCGCCGCTACCCTTTTTCCAGAACGTCTGTGCAAGTCATTTTAGCCAAGCTAGAGCCAAACCCATGGGCGTTTTGGCAAGGTTTAGGCTTTATCCCTTACCAATCTCGAATAAACCCTTGTCAATTCGAGAGAAATGATTACTATGAGGTCTTGAAGTCTGGATGCTGGGCCATTGTATCCCGGCTGGGGTAGCTGATCGCCAGTTGAGGCCGCACTCAACGCCTGCCACCTGAGTAAGCTCGCACAAGGAAACGGACTGGGAAGATGAACACAGTTGCGCCTAACGATGTCACCTCGAGAGTAGACAACCCGTCAACAACATTGGCCGCTCCCCTTGAACAGGCCCTAGAGTGTTTGCCCATCGACCTGGATGAAGAACTGATTCGCTACCGTCGGGCCCTGCGGGGAGATAGTCCGGCGATCGCCACCAACCGCCTGCGCCGCCGCCGCCAATCCCTTGATCTGATTCAGGTGGCAGGCCAGCCGGTGACTGGGGCTGGTTCGAACCCTCCAGGTCCAAACTTTCCTCCCCCGCCGCCGCTGCCGCCGAATCCCAAAGCGGCCGTTTCTGTAGTTTCGGCCCAGGGGGAAGCCCCTTCGGTACTGGCTCAGACAACCGCTGGCCTGGCTACCATCGGCGGCTCCCTGGCTGCCTATGACCCGATTCCCCAAGATTATTTAGAAACCACCGAAGCCCTCCTCAATGCCGACGGTGTGGCTAGGGAGGATGCTGACTATGAGCCCCCTCTGGTGCAGCGGCTCTCCACTCCCCTGGGGCTAGGGGCGCTGCTGCTGCTGCTGCTGAGCTGCGTTGGTCTGGGCTTTTTGATTACCAATCCCAACGCTGTTCGCCATCTGCTGCAGCACCCGGCGCTGCTGGCCCTGCGG
>PYEQ01000514.1 GCA_003017785.1 filamentous cyanobacterium CCP5
AGATGTGTATAAGAGACAGGTGCATGCACTCAAAGGCTCACTGATCCAAAAAAATCAAACGTCACGAGCCCATAGATAACACCTCAAACGGAACTATTTGAGGACTGCTGGCTCGATTGGCCTGTATCGGCAATATACCAGGTCAATAGGCCGCCTGCAGCCACAATCAGCCCCAGGCCCAAGAAAACTCGGGAAAGACCAAAGAATGACTCGGCAATACTCGCCAAAGCGAGGGGAAGGCTCAGGGCGATGTTAACTAAATTGTTCTGAAGCCCAAAAACCTTACCCCGCATTTCGGCGGGGGTTTTCTCTTGAATGGTAGTCTGCATGGGAATTCCCACCAGAGCGGCAAACAGCCCTAGGAGCAAAATCAGACCAAGGTCCAGCCACAGCTGCTGGCTTACCCAGGCGAGTCCCAGGAGGGTAGCCGCCGTCCCCAGGGAGCCCCCTAGGCTGAGGTAGCGCCGGGGAAAGCGCTGGCCAAACTGCCCCACTAAAGCCGCCCCGATCGCCATGCCAACCCCGCCGGCCGCCAGCAAAAATCCAAACTGCGACGACTTCAGTGTGGGGATGATTTCCGCCAGACGCACCGCTAGCACCGCCAGGGCGGCAAACACCGAAAACAGCAGCACCAGCTGAATAATGGCGCTTCGCACTTGAGCCTGCTTGCCCAGGTAGCGCAGACCGTCGCGTATATCTAGCCAAAAGTGGGCTGGCTCTTTGTCGTCTGAGGCCTTATCCCGGCGGGGATGAATGGCCAGCAGAATTACTCCGGCCAAGGCGTAGCTGAGTCCCACCAGCACGTCTTTGCCAATGCCGCTGCCGTTATCGATGGGGCTCAAGAGCTGATCGGCGATGTGCAGCAGGGGTTCTCCGACGGCAAAGCCGATGATCACGGAGGCCATCATCGTGGTGGTGTAGAGGGAGTTGGCGGAAAGCAAATGCCGCCGCTCAACCAGCAGGGGGATTACAGCCTGCTCGGCGGGGGCAAAGAACTGGGTCAGGGTAGAGACCAAAAAGGTAATCCCCAGCAGCAGCAAAAAGCTTACTGGTAGGCCGGCGATCGCCCCCCAGTCTTGGGTCACCCAGATCACCAGGGGCAGCACCACCACAAGCCCCCCCCGCAGGATGTTGGTGAGCACCAGAACCGGTTTTTTGGCCCAGCGATCGACAAAGACGCCAGCAATGGAACCAAACAGCACCGCCGGAATCGTGAAGGCAATCATCACTGCTGACACCCAGCCGCTAATGGTTTGGCCCGGGGCCTCGTACTGACCAGCAATGATTGCAATCATCAGCACCAGGTACACCTTATCCGCCAGCTGGGAAAAAACCTGACCGCTCCAGAGGGTTAGAAAGCCCCGATTTTTGAGCACTGGCCAGAACCCTACAGCCTCCTCGGGGAGGCCATCCATGGCCGTGGAGTCAGCCCTGGCATCTTCGGGGGAGGCTACTTGACCATTGACGTCTGCCTTGGCCGTCTCGGCCCCTTGGTCAGGGGTTGGGTCTGGGCTATGGGAGTCGGGATTGTGCTCACGCAGCATGAATTGGGGGGAGGTGACAGTGTCGAACTAAGGCAGAATGCCTACGGTATCCATCAGAGTGGATGATTGGATCGGGCGATCAAAGTGGTACTGAGCATATTGTCTCAGAAGCCGCTCGATCCGCACCCAAACCTCTTGGGATTTAGGAATTTGCTGGGTTTTGGTGGTTTGGCAGACCCCCTCGGGGGCTGTGACAATCAGCTCACTTTGGCTGAGCTGCTGCAGCAGGGCAACTTCTATCGCCCCCAGGGTGGTCACTGGGGCTCGGCGACTTCCCCGCCGGGGGGTGGTAGCCACGGGCGCATCCAGTCTGAACAGGCCGCCCGCCTCTGGGCTAAAGCCCACCTGCCAGTCAACTTCGCTGAGGCTGGGCTGGAGTACCGACCGGGTGAGGCAGCAGTAGCGCACTTCCGGAGCTAACCCAGCCAGGGCCAGCAGGTGGTAAATCCCCTGGACTAAGCAGGGCAGCAGGGTGGCTGGCGTGCTCAGCTCGATGCGCTCTAGGTGCTCTATCAGTAGCAGGTACAGACTCTGCTGATCGTGGTCACTGAGGGCCTGAAACAAAGCCAACTCGGCCAGGTACTGGCTAGCGGTTAGCCGTCCTAGGTGCTGGCTCAGGCCGGGAAACGATCGCACCGTGTCCGCCTGTATCAGTTTATCGAGCCGCTTGCCTTTGACAATCAGCAGGTCGTTCACGACGAACAGATCGCTGCGACCGCCGAGGCGGGACCGGTGTTTGCGGGCTCCCGGGGCCACTGCCCGAATCAGCCCGTGGGAGGGAGTCAGGATGGTTAGCAGGCGATCACTCTCCCCTAGGGGCATGCCCTTGAGGTTAATCCCAGTGGCTTTGTAGGTCTGACTCATGGGGCTAACTTGCCTGCTGCTGGCGCACCAGCTCGGGGCCGCGGGATGTACCGAGGCGGGTAGCTCCGGCCTGCACCAGGAGCAACGCCTGCTCGGCGGTACGGATGCCGCCGGAGGCTTTAATGCCAACTCGGCCCTGGGAAAGTTCGCGCAGCTTGCCCACCGCCTCTACGGTAGCGCCTCCCTGCCAGCCGGTGCTGGTTTTCAAAAAGGTCACCCCGGCATCCATGCAGATTTCGGCCGCCAGCTGGATCTCGGCATCGGTGAGCAGGGTGGTTTCTAAAATGGCTTTGACCACCGGAGCCACCTCGCAAATGGCGGCTATTTCCTTATAAATAGGATCGCTTTGGCCAGTTTTGATCCAGCCCAGGTTAACCACTACGTCTAGCTCGGTGGCTCCATTGTCGATCGCTTCCTGGGCCTCGAACAGTTTCACCGCTGGGGTATGGGCTCCGGTGGGAAACCCAATCACCGTACAGACTTGGGCCGAGTGGTTGTGGAGATATTCTGCCGCCTGCCGCACGTGCACAGGGGCCACACAAAGGGCGGCAAACCCATAGCGATCGACTTCTGCACACCAGTGGTTGACCTGTTCAGCGGTGGCGGTGGGACTCAGCAGGGAATGGTCAATCAGGGGAGCCAGATCAATGGCTTCGATATCGGTGCGGGAGGAAAACATCACGTTTTGTAAACTAAGGGGCCGGGAGCAGAGATGGATCTAAACCTTGTCCAAGCCTAGAAGAAGTGGAGTTTTGCCTAGGAGGAAACTACAGTTCTCGAGCTGGCCTTGGTATAGCCTAAACCCAGCGGTCTCTTCTGCGATCGCTGGGCAGCTTTCTGGGCAAGCTGGCCCTGGGGGCAGAAGCTAGAGTCGCCCCATCTACGGGAAGCATCCATCAGGCGTTCGGAATCATATTAGGGGTGAGGAAGGCCATGGCTGAGCCGCTGATTTCGGTCATTATTTGCACCCACAACCGGGATAGCTATCTGGGTCTGGCCATCGCCAGCGCCCTGGGCCAGGACTTTGGGGGCTTCGAAGTGATTGTGGTGGACAATGCCTCAACGGACTCTACCCGCACCGTGGTTGAATCCTTTGATGATTCCCGGCTGATCTATCTCTATGAGCCGGTTCTCGGCCTGTCGGTGGCCCGCAACCGAGGAGCTACCGAAGCCCAAGGCGAGATTCTGCTGTACCTGGATGATGACGCCAAGGCCGGTTCCGGATGGCTGGCCAGCATTCATCAGGCCTTTGCCGATCCCCAGGTGGCGATCGCCGGGGGCCAATCAACCTTGATCTGGCCGAAGGATCAGCCGCCTCCCCCCTGGCTTTCTACCAATCTGACGGGCAGCCTGGGACGCTACGACCTTGGCTC
>PYEQ01000515.1 GCA_003017785.1 filamentous cyanobacterium CCP5
GCGTGCAGCCCTACCAGTGCCCGCCGGAGCTATTTTGCGGCTTTGAGCGCACCCCTACCAATCGGCCCGTGCGCTATCCGGTGGCCTGTTCTCCCCAGGCCTGGGCCACGGGTACGGTGTTCCAGCTATTGCAAATCATGGTGAATCTGGTGCCCGATGTGCCCAATAACTGCCTGCGGATTGTGCAACCCACCCTGCCCGAATCGGTCAGCTATCTGTCGCTGAAAAATTTCAAAATCGGCCACACTTTGCTGGATCTGGAGTTTGAGCGCTCCCAGGAGGCCACCGCCTGCCGAGTGGTGCGCAAGCGGGGCAACCTGCGGGTGATCATTGAGGCGTAAAACGTTAGCCATCCTCACACAATCTTCACATCCATCAGAGATACTACTGTTGTGATCATTCATCCCCTTTGCAACTAGCTACGCAAACGTCGCAAAGGGATGTGGTTAACCAAGGTTGAAAAATGAATAATGCTTTTTTGCAATCCTTCGACTTAAACAGCCCTAAAGATCAAGAACTTTTAGAGAAAGTTCAGCAAGAACCAGGGCCATCTCTCGCAGGAGAGACTGGTGCTTACGAGAATCTGTCTGACAAAGAACTGGTACAGACCTGGCAAGAATCAGAATGCGCTAAAGGATCTGAAGCCGTCGATCTGAGACTAGAAATCATTCGCAGACATCTGGGATAACCGTGCCGGTACAGCCAACATAATTAGGTGATAAATGATGACTTCTCTTACTACGTTCCCCAAAAATACGATTCAGCAAAGTAATTTACTTGGGCGATTAATTTTGAATCGCGAAACCACTGAAGAAATTGGCCATGTTAAAGAATTTTGGCTGGACCCAACCCTTCACCAAGTTACGGCGATTGTTTCTGAGTCCGGTCTGCTGGGGAGAACAAAGCAGTTTCTCCGATGGGAGCAGGTCGAGGCGATTGGCGAAGATAGTCTGTTGGTTTCACTAGCGTTAGAGGGGTCAGAAGAAACCCCTCAAGGCTCAGAGTTGGTGATTGGCCACGAACTCTGGACCAATGATGGCAATAAAGCCGGAACAATTACCGATTATTGCTTTGACCTGCAAACCGGGGCGGTCGTGGCTTACCTGTTTCACTCAAACGGCTGGCAGGGCATCACCGATGGCGTTTACCTGTTGCTGCCCGAGGCCGTGCTCAGTACTGGCACTAAACGATTCATTGCGAAAGCAGATCAGGTTAAACAGGCAGAGCAATTTTCAGCGGGGTTGAAGGATAAATTCGCCCAGGTCAATGAGTTTTTGAAGAAAGATTTGGCTCGAACCAGGCAGGATATAGCGGCTCTGAAGGAAAGTGGCCAGTCAACGGCAGCTCAGGTCAAAGAGAAGACACAGCAAGCTACCGCGTACGTGCAAACAACGGTATCGGACATCGCCGAGCAAGCCCAAGGGGTGACTCAGCAGGCGGCGGATCGGGCTCAATCTACCCTGACTGAAGCTGGGGAACGAATTCAACATACGGCCCACGATGTGGCGACGCAAGTGCAGGAAAAGACCAAAACCGGCCGGGCGAAGTTAGAGAAAACCTCGGCATCGGCACCTGAGGAGACAGAGCCTCAAGAGGCCAATCAATCAGACGTTTAAACAGCAGGGTAAAGGCTTGCCTGGTGAACACTTTGGGAACTGCTAGTCAAAAGTTGTGCCATCGTTTGCAACCCCAAAGTTGTAGCCAGATGGATTTTCTGGCAAGGGCCTAACTATCGATTGAATGGGCAGGAAGATAACCATAACCAGTCAACTAGGACACAAAAAGCCATAGGGTGGGCACTGCCCATCAGCCTTAAATCAGTGCCAACACTAAGGATGCTGATACGCATCAAGGAGAAAATCATGACAATTGGTCAAGATCGTCGAGGAGTCGGTGTATTTTCGACAAAGCAGGACGCGGAGTTTGCCCTCAATGCGCTGCGCGATTCCGGCTTTCCCATGGATAACGTTTCGATGATTGCCAAAGATGACGGTGATGAGTCTAACCGAGGGACTGACTTAAACAAAAAGCCGGGGCACGAAGTGGTTAAAGGCGCAGAAGTGGGTGCTTTTACAGGCACGGTCTTTGGCTTGCTGGCGGGATTGGTGGTGGGTATGTCCACCCTGACAATTCCAGGGATTGGCACTGTAGTCGTAGCTGGCACAATTTTAGAAACCCTGGCAACGACTCTGGCGGGTGCCGGGATTGGCGCGGCCTCTGGTAGCCTGGTTGGTGCCCTGACAGGATGGGGAATTCCAGGCGATCGCGCCAAAGTCTACAGTGAACGTCTGACTCAGGGCGATTATTTAATCATCATCGAGGGGAAAAGTGACGAAGTTATGCGAGCAGAAAATATTTTGCTCAACAATCGCGGCCTTGAAGAATGGGCAATTTACGATGCCCATAGCCACGATACGCCTCAACCGATACAGGCTTGATCGCGCCCATTGAATGCTGTCCAATCGAAAACCATCACGCTCATCCGATAGGAGCAATGGTAATTATAAAATTCCCGATTTTTCTAACCGCTTAAATTCCGTTTTTAATATGAGCTTTTTGTGTCATGTCGAAGCGATCGCTCCAGGCCTCCCCCGCTGGTATCCAACGGGCTAAACGGGCCTTTGCCCTGAAGGGATGGACCCAGGAAAACCTGGCGGGAGAAGTGAACCTTAAAACCCGTCAGCCGATCTGGCGCTTGTTTACCGGACAGCCGGTGGATCGGCAAATTTTTATGGATGTGTGCCAAATCCTAGCTTTGGACTGGCGCGACATTGCCAGCAATCCGCCGGAAGACTTTCCTGATCCTGACGAATCCTCGGAGCCGATTTTGTCTGAGCTGGACGAGCCCGATATTGACGCCCTGGTGGCCGCAGTGCGATCGCAGCACCGCGAGACCATTCAGCAGCGGTGCGGCATTTTACAACTCCTCGACATTCATCACCCGGTCAATCTGGATGATATCTATGTCGATGTCAACATTCTGGAAGAACTGGCCAGCCAGCAGTGGGGCGAACTCAAGACCCTCAATGACTTAGCCCTCAGTGACATACCTCTCAATGACTTAGCTTGAAGAAATAGTTCAAGGTGATGGCGGAGTCTGGCTACTCCGCCTCATCGCTCGACGCCTGCAAAACCGCATGAACAGCATCGGTCAGCTGATGCAAGTGCACGGGCTTGACCAGGTATTTTTGCGCCCCTATAGCCAGGGCGCGGTGCTGGTCTTCGGCAAAGGCATAGCCCGACACCACAATGATGGGCAACCGCTGCCATATGGCCGACGATCGCACCTGTTTGATCAGCGTGTAGCCGTCAATTTCGGGCAGCCCCAGGTCCAGGAGTAGCAGGTCGGGCTGAAACTCTTTGAGCTGCTGCTCCAGGTCAAGCCCGTGGGGCAAGGCCAGCACCCTAAACCCGGAGAAGGTGAGGTAGTCGGCAAAAAACAATCGGTTGGCACTGTCGTCTTCTACGACAACAATACGATGCCGACCATCAGCGGTGCCGGATGGAGATGTCACCATTAGCCCTTAGATCTCGATCTGAGAGTGGAGACCTGAGAACCGATCGCTGGCTCTCATGCTCCAACGAGTTGCACTCTGGATACTAAATAATGGCGTGACTGGGCACTGACTGAGCCTGGGCAAGTTAACCCAATGCTTACATCAAAGGCACCCTGCTTGATTTGTCTTTTATCAGTACTTGTGTAAAGTCTATTGATTTTTCGTAGCTCGGGCCAGTCCTTCGTTTCAGCGGAAGGTCTTTGGCGGCGGCTAGAGCCCTTGTACAGCCAGGCTTGTACCGAATCCGATTCCCAAACCCC
>PYEQ01000028.1 GCA_003017785.1 filamentous cyanobacterium CCP5
GCGGCGATATCAGGGGTGCGAGAATGGCCGACGGTGACAGTGGCATTCGCCTCTAGCAGCATCAGGGCCATGGGTTTGCCCACCAAAATACTCCGCCCCAGAACCACGGCATGCTTACCGCTCGGGTCAATATCATAGGCCGCCAGTAGCTCCATTACCCCTGCCGGGGTACAGCTACGCAGGCCTGACTCTGCCCGCACCAGTCGACCTAAATTAACCGGATGCAAACCATCTACATCTTTGTCTGGAGCAATCTGATGGAGCAATGGAACGGCGTCCAGCCCCTCTGGCAGAGGCAGCTGCAAGAGAATACCATCCACCCGTTCATCCTGGTTGAGCTGGTGGATCAGCTGCTCTAAGGCCTCCTGGGGGGTATCCGCCGGTAAGCTGTGACAAAATGAAGCGATGCCAACGCGATCGCAGGCCCGCTGCTTGTTACGGACGTAGGCTGCACTTGCAGGATTATCCCCCACCATAATCACAGCTAACCCCGGCGATCGCCCTGCCTGAGGTTTAAGAGTATCTATTTGCCCCGTTAGCTCTGCCTGAATCTGCTGAGCTAGAGCCTTCCCATCGAGCAGCTGCATCGTCTATGCATGGAGTAACCTAATCACCAGGCGGAAGAGTTCCGCCTTGCCCTAATAGTCTCTCAGATTTTTGCCCTATCACTGAAATCCACAGCCTTAATCTATGCCGTTGATACAGCCTTACAGGTTTCCTGGCCCGATTGCCCTCGTTAGTCTGTTGACAGTGGTCCTCTGGGGATGTGGAGTCTCTTCTGGGACTCAACAAACCCA
Organism: filamentous cyanobacterium CCP5; assembly: GCA_003017785.1. Classification (GTDB taxonomy): domain Bacteria; phylum Cyanobacteriota; class Cyanobacteriia; order Phormidesmidales; family Phormidesmidaceae; genus CCP5. The sequence continues at coordinate 798 of PYEQ01000028.1, forward strand.
CTCCCCCTTTCAAACCCTGACCCAATCCCTACCGGACCTGATGCAGCCCCGCTCGGTCCAGTCCATCCAACAGGTTACCGCCCAAGACAGCAACCAGGGCAGTAATCAGCCTCAACGCCTGGCCGGCGTGGTTAATCAGCACATTCCCCTGGTAGAACGGTGGCTGTATCAAATTCAAGACGAGTCAGGCAGCCTATGGGTGCTGACTCAACTACCGCCCCCCCCGGTTGGCAGCCAGGTCACCCTCGAAGCCACCATTGGCTATGAGCCCATCATGCTGGGGGAAGCCGACATTGGCGAACATTATGCCGTCGAAATTAAACGGCTGGAGGTTGGAGATCAAGAACCTATTCCCGAAGCCACAGCCCCTGAGCCCCAATAGGGGGTGGGAGAGCTTTTTTAGGGAACCTGCGGTTGGGGTGGGTTAAGTGGTAGTCTCGAATAAATGCTGTGTGTAGATTTCAATTGGACTGGAGAGGACTCGGGTAGATGAAAAGACTGTTCGCTCTGCTTTTAGTGCTAGGTGCTATCACCTTCGGACTAGTGCTGCCAAAGCCAGCCCTAGCCAGTGGACTCAGCGTCTTTGGGAACCAACCAGTAATAGCCGAAAAGCTCCGCAATGCCGTGGATGCTAAGCTCAATACTGAATACGGCTTAAAACTGGACCTGAACAACGCTAACGTCCAGGCTTTCGCCGACTACCCTGGCATGTACCCCACCTTAGCCCGCAAAATCCTCATCAACGCCCCCTACGATTCGGTGGAAGAGGTGCTTGATCTGCCAGGATTGACGGATAGACAGATTTCCATCTTGAAAGACAACATGGACAACTTTACCGTCACTCCCCCCGATCCGGCGTTAGTGGAAGGGGCCGACCGCTTTAATAACGGCGTTTATAAATAGTTTTCTGACGCTGATTAACCCAACGCTAAACCAACGGATATAGCATCACTCCCTTGCGGGCCTAGTTTGGTCCATTGCTGGGGAGTGATTTTGTATTCTTTCCCCTGGCTGTCTCTGCCCGTATCTTTCAAAATGGCATATCTGTGAGTTCAGTGGATTACGACGTAATTGTGGTGGGCGGTGGCGCGGCTGGCCTGTACACCGCGCTGTGTCTACCGACCTATTTGAGAGTCGCGCTCATTACCAAAGACACCCTGAGCCTATCCGCTAGCGACTGGGCCCAGGGAGGTATCGCCGCCGCGATCGGCCCCAATGACGCGGTGAGCTTTCACGTAGAAGACACTTTGCGGGCCGGGGCCGGACTCTGTGAACCGGCGGCGGTGCTCCACTTAGCAGAACAGGCTAAAAACTGTATCCACCATCTCCTGGACTTGGGAGTCGCCTTCGATCGCCATGGCGAACAGCTGGCCATGACCCTAGAAGCGGCCCATTCTCGGCATCGGGTGCTCCACGCAGCGGACACCACTGGGCGGGCCGTAGTCTCTATCCTGGCGGAGAGAGTGTTGCGATGTGACCACATAAGCGTCCTGGAACAGGCCTTTGTCCTGAATCTATGGCATGGGCAAAATTTCTGCCGCGGCGTTGTTCTGTCCCATCAGCAGGAAATCCGCTGGCTCTCAGCCCAGCTTACTGTTCTGGCCACCGGGGGCGGCGGCCAAATTTATGCGTACACGACTAATCCCGAGGGCAGCACGGGAGACGGAGTGGCCATGGCCTGGCGATCCGGAGTGGAATTGCGAGATCTAGAGTTTTTCCAGTTCCATCCCACCTCCCTCAACCACCCTGAAGCCCCACCGTTTCTGATTAGCGAAGCCGTGCGCGGCGAGGGCGCCCATCTGGTGGATGATAGCGGTCACCGATTTGCGTTTACGTACCATCCTGATGGTGAACTGGCTCCGCGAGACGTGGTTAGTCGAGCCATTTTTCAGCACATGGCCCTTACCGGACAGTCGCGGGTCTGGCTAGATATGCGACCCATCGATGCTGAGCGGTTACATTACCGATTTCCGAATATCGTCAAAGTCTGCCGGTACTGGGGAATCGATCCTGCCGCGCAGCCAGTTCCAGTTTCTCCAGCTGCCCATTACTGGATGGGGGGCATCACCACCGACCTGCACAGCCGCACCTCCCTGACTAATCTCTACGCCGTAGGTGAAAATGCCAGCACGGGCGTCCACGGGGCCAACCGGTTGGCTAGCAACTCATTGTTGGAGTGCCTGGTATATGGTGCCGAGCTGGGACAGCTAGAGATGCGGTCCTTGCCCCCCTCAAGTCGCCAGCCTGCCTTGTCCTTGGCGGATTTGAGCACCGCTTTGTCTGGGGATCTGCCTGACTGGAGTGGATGGCGATCGCAGCTGTCTCAGCTGCTCTGGCAAAGCGCGGGTATCTGTCGAGATCAGGCTACCCTCGAGGCCGCCATTGACCAAATCAACGACCTCCGCCAGCGATGGCAGCTGCTGCCCCTAACCCAGGCGATCGCTCAGCTACCCCCGGGTAAAGTCATCGCTTTGCCTGAAAATTCTGCTGCCGTGATCCGCCAGTGGGGTGAGCTGCAAAATTTACACGACATTGGCTGGCTGATATTAACCAGCGCCCACTTTCGCACCGAGAGTCGAGGCGGACATTATCGCAGCGACTACCCCCAAACTATCCCTGCTTGGCGGGTGCACACCTCCGTCATAGGCAACCAGATCTATCGTTCTGACCTGGAGGAACCCGCACCTAAATAGGTCGATCAGGACTAGTTCTGAAAGTCCCTAAGCCCCTGATAGTTAGATGCATCGGCCAGGGCTTCTAGGGACATGGTGCCCGGATAAAACTGACCGTTGATTTCCCAGGTGGGAAAGCCTGTAATCCCCTCTTTGGAACGGCAGAGGTCAGTCTGGGAATTTTGACCGTCTTCAGCACATTCGACATAGGGAATCTGCTTGGCCGCCGTCGCGCCAAACAGCTGCTTTTGATCGTGGCAGTGGGGGCACCACCAGGCCCCATACATGGTGGCATTGACGGCAGAGAGATGTTCAGCCAAAGCAATTTCAGCAGGACCTGATGTGGTTGTAATGGCTGGCCCCACCTCACCGGGAGTATTTCCGGCTTGAGACGCACCGCTATTGATCGGAGCATAGACAGCCAGGGTGCCGGTTAGGGTAACGACCGCAACAATCACCCCCATGAATATCAGCTGTCCCAGATCATCCCAGACCCTTCCTACCAGGGTGATCACCAGCATTGAAACCGCCAACGTTGCTGACGTGATGCAGTACAAGCAAGCCGCCTGAATTTCAAAGGCCAGTAGATACATCAAATATCCACTGAAGACGGACATTGCCAGCGCTCCGATGAACAGCAGCGGCCAGGTCCAAGTCTGAAGCTGCTTATGTAAAGACGGATTGGCTTCGAGCTTGACCAGCAGCGGGGCTAGAGCCAGGACAATCATGCTGGTGTAAGCCAGAAACCCAAAAACCGTCAGCGGGAATCCAAAGATCTCCGCGTAGGGGCTAGCTAAAACGCGATCGCACCCTGCCGTGGGACAAGCCGCATCGGCTCCCATCACTTTGACTACCGTGAGATAAGCAGTGCCAAAGGCTCCTACCGAAGCCAGCCCCGCAATTATCCAGCGAGCCCAGCGATGTATCCGGCGAGTTTCTTGACGGCGACGTCCCATAAAACCCTCATGAGCCACTACACAACAGACCGTAGGCGAACCGTGCACCCTGCTCTATCTTAAATGCAGCCTACCCCGATTCTGGTCCGGATCTTCCTGAACCGCTGGAGCCGCAATCATCGGGTCTAAAGCACTATCGCCCAAGAGTTCCAAGCTTTCGTGCACTGATTCGACGAAATGCCCTACTCGAATAGGATCGATGGGTTCATTAATATCTCCCCGTCGTTTCAGCGAGCTAGCCACAATAACGCCGTCCGCGGCCTGCATCAGGCGACCTACATTTTCCCAGGTAGCTCCACTGCCAATAAACACCGGGCGATCCTTAGCGGCTGCCCGAGCTAGCTCTAAATCCTCAAAACTAGGCGGACTGCCTGTAGCCCAGCCAGATAGAATCACCCCATCGGCCAGTCCCCGCTCCAAGGTTTCTTGAACGGCTGTAGTTAAATTAGGAGAACCTAGGGGGCGAGCATGCTTCACCAGCACATCGGCAAAAATGGCCACTGAACTCCCTAATTCACGGCGATAGCGCAGCAGTTCATAGGCACAACCCTCAATGAGACCCTGGTCGGTGGCCATCACTCCGGTCAAAACATTGACTCGAATAAAGTGAGCATTGACGCAGGTGGCGATGGCCAACGCACTGCGGGCATCGTTACGTAAAACATTAACCCCAACCGGAATCGCCACTAACTGCTGCAGACGATAGACAATCAGGCTCATGGCGCTCACCACCGCTGGATCAACCTGAGTCCCAGCAAAAGGGGCATCAAAAAAGTTTTCAACAATAATGCCATCAACCCCACCAGACGCCAAGGCAGTCGCCTCTTGTTCGGCGCGACTGATGACGGATTGGAGGTTGCCCCGCCACCGGGGAGAGCCTGGCAATGGCAACAAATGAATAACTCCAATAACCGGATTGGGCGTTCTAAAAATATCCGTTAAGTCCACAGGTAAATCGTCTCGGACTCTTAAATGCTATGGGTGTACCGCTAAGTCAACAGCCTAAGCGAAACTGCGCCACTATTACATTTCATACATTACCAGGCTATCAAACTCGATGACCTAGGCCGTCTGATGATTTTTCAGAAGTCGCCCGAATCGGGAGCATTTGTCAAGCTCTTTTGAACTCTGAAGGAGAGAGCCTTGCTTTCTGTCGGCGACGTCTTCGTTCCAGAGCAGTGTCTCTCCCCCTCTGTAGATTTGTTGCAATATGTTATGGTGAAGAACCGTGATTGCAAATAAATCTCATTTGGATCGCTCCGTCATTGACTCGAACTCGACTCGGAGTGCAGGGGGATACACAACAAGGGTTCAACCTAGACTACAGAGGGCAAGGCTTATCACCAGGGTGCTAGCCAATGCCTAGCGAGTGATAGCCAATGAGTTCAACCACCTGAAGCTGTAGCAGGTCTAACTCAAGTCATAAAAGCCGATCCCAACGCTAATCAGGTCAATTTCAACCTATGGGTCCTAAGCCAACGGTAGCCTTTAGTCACTTAGGCTGTGAAAAAAATCGCGTCGATACCGAGCACATGCTCGGTTTGCTGGTGGCTGCAGGCTATCAGGTTGATGCTAACGAAGAGCTAGCTGATTACGTTGTAGTCAATACATGCAGCTTCATTGAGGCTGCTCGCCAAGAGTCCGTGCGGACCCTGGTAGAGCTTGCTGAAGCCCGTAAGAAAATAGTCATTACCGGCTGCCTCGCTCAGCATTTTCAAGACGAGCTGCTGACGGAGATCCCCGAAGCCGTTGCCCTGGTAGGGACCGGTGACTACCAGCGGATTGTTGAAGTGATTGAGCGGGCTGAGGCGGGAGAGCGGGTCAAACTGGTTTCTCCGGAGCCCACCTACATCGCCGATGAAACCGTGCCCCGTTATCGGACAACGACTGAGGGCGTTGCCTATCTTCGGATCGCCGAAGGCTGTGACTATCGCTGCGCGTTCTGCATCATTCCCCATCTTCGTGGTGCCCAGCGATCGCGCCCGATTGAGTCAATTGTGGCCGAGGCCGACCGACTAGCCTCCGAAGGGGTGAAGGAGCTAGTACTGATCTCACAGATCACGACTAATTACGGAGTAGACCTCTACGGCCGCCCTCGCTTAGGAGACCTGCTACGAGCCCTCAGCCAGGTAGATGTTCCCTGGATCCGAATGCACTATGCCTATCCAACGGGGTTGTCCTTAGATGTCATCGAAGCGATTCAGTCTGCTCCCAATATCTTGCCCTACTTAGATTTGCCTCTTCAGCACTCCCACCCGGAAGTATTACGGGCGATGAACCGGCCCTGGCAGGGACAGGTAAACGACAGCATCATTGAGCGCATTAAAACCGCTTTGCCCGATGCAGTCTTGAGAACTACCTTTATCGTCGGATTCCCTGGAGAAACCGAAGAACATTTTGAGCATCTGAAGGCTTTCGTCGAACGCCATGGGTTTGACCATGTTGGTGTATTCACCTTTTCCCCAGAACCCGGCACTCCCGCCTACGATTTGCCCTCGCAGCTACCTGAAGCCCTCAAGCAAGCGCGCCGAGAAGAACTGATGCTGCTGCAACAGCCCATTTCGTGGCAACGAAACCAGCAGCAAATCGGCAAAATCGTCGACGTTCTGGTCGAGCAAGAACATCCGTCCACCGGCCAGATGATTGGGCGATCGGCTCGATTCGCCCCTGAGGTTGACGGCGTTGTGTACATCGATGGCTTAGCCACTTTAGGCGAAATCCTGCCGGTCCAGATTCAAGCCGCCGATACCTACGACCTATTTGGCACCATTGCCAAACCAGCTTTACAAACGACTTACCTTTCTCATTCTTAAGGAGCTTCCATGAGCCTTTCCTTTGCCAGCTTGGGCCTCTCAGAAGAGCGGACTCAGCATCTAGCATCCCTTGGCTTCGCAGAGCCTACTCAAATTCAGGCCGAGGCGATCCCCCATCTTCTTTCTGGCCGCGACGTCATCGGCCAGGCCCAAACCGGCACTGGAAAAACCGCCGCGTTTTCACTGCCTTTAATCGAGCAGGTTGACCCCCATAACCCGGCTGTCCAGGCGCTAATTTTGACCCCGACCCGGGAGCTAGCCGTACAGGTAGCCCAAGCCCTGTGCAGCTTCCGCGTTGATCGCAATCTCCAAGTGCTCGCAGTTTATGGGGGGCAGTCGATCGATCGCCAGCGCCAGCGCCTCAAAAAAGGGGTGCAAATCGTTGTCGGGACACCAGGACGAATTTTAGATTTACTCAACCGCAAGGCTCTTGACCTCAGTCAGATGGGCTGGCTAGTCCTAGATGAAGCTGATGAGATGCTCAACATGGGCTTCATTCAGGATGTTGAGACGATTTTGAGCCAGGCTCCCAGCGATCGCCAGACCGCTTTCTTCTCTGCCACCATGGCTCCCGAAATTCGAGAGTTAGCCACCAAGTTCCTGCAAACGCCGACAACGGTCACGGTCAAAGCCGCTAAAACCTCTCCCAAGCAGATTCAGCAGGTCGCCTATGTGGTCCCCAAGGGTTGGAACAAATTCAGAGCGCTCCAGCCCATCTTGGAAATGGAAGACCCAGAAACTGCGCTAATTTTTGTGCGCACCCGCCGCACAGCAGCGGACCTTACTCGCCAGCTGCAAGCAGCCGGCCACAGCGTTGACGAATACCACGGTGACTTAAACCAGTCCCAGCGGGAGCGACTGCTGCTGCGGTTCCGCCAGCGTCAGGTCCGATGGGTAGTGGCCACCGATATCGCAGCTCGAGGACTGGATGTAGAAGACCTGACCCATGTCATCAACTTTGAGTTGCCCGACTCTACTGAGAACTACGTCCATCGCATTGGCCGGACCGGTCGTGCCGGTAAAACCGGCATCGCCATCTCCGTAGTGCATCCTCTGGAGAAATACAAGCTCCGTAAAATTGAAAAGCGGCTCAAGCAAACCATTAGCTTTGAGCGCATTCCTACCCGCGCAGAAGTAGCGGCCCGTCATTTGGAGCGCCTTCAGGATCAAATGCGGGCAGCGATTACTAGCGAGAGGTTGGCGTCTTTTCTGCCAATTGTGTCCCAATTGCAGGCAGATTACGATTTGCACACCATCGCAGCCGCTGCCATGCAAATGGCCTACGACCGCACCGTACCAACCTGGCAGCGCGGCGATGATAGTCCATCTCCAAAGAAGGTTGAAGCGTCAGTCCGCAATTCTTCAGGCCATCGCAGTGATTCAAAGCCAGAACCCAAGGAACCTCGCGAGCCCATCAAAAGCAAAACCCGCAAAAATTAAATCCACGCCTTGATTGTTTCTCTAAATAAAGCTTGCGGGCTCGAACCTGATCTAGATCCAGAGGTAGAGTTTTAGAGCTCAGGAAGCTGCAAAACTCTACCTAAATTTTTAGATGCCAGAGTTAGGAAACGATTAAGGTGTGTATGAAAGCGCACATCTTACCAGAGCGTCTGCCATAAAATGGGCATAGCTCAGTGATGCTGCCAGTACGGCAAGGAGACAGTCTTATGCTGATTGCTTTGATGAAAGATCAGCTTGTCACTCTCCAAACGGTTTGTCAGAGCTGCCTTATGGCTGACGGTTCTGGCAAACCCCGCTGGGACGGTGTTAATTTGCGCTGTGGTCGTCAAGTGGCTGGCTTAGATCGGGACCAGCCGACCCAATATGAATGTCAGATGGGCTTCCGGATAGCGGAAATCAACTGAGCCCATAGCCGTTATCTCGGTTCGATGTGACTGCCGAACCTCCAAACTAGATGTCTAAACCCGCTGATCAAGCTATTGTGTAGGTAACTGAGACACACGTTATAAGACATCGGAGCGATTGCAGCATGAACTGGCGCGGAACAGCTACAGCGACCAACCGAGTTTGGGCTTCTTTGCCCTACTTGTTGCCGCTGGTTGAAGTTTTACTATTCGTTCTGGCATTTAACTCGGCCATTTTTCGGGATCTGCCCCTGCTGAGTGTTTTGTTCGTACCGCTGTTGCCTATTCTACGCATTTACACCAGCATCCCCTTTGTCGGACTAATCGTCTTTTTTCTGCTCCTGTTCTTGGTGGTCAGAAATACCAATATTGACCACTTTGTCCGCTTCAACACCATGCAGGCCATTCTGCTGGATATCATCCTGGTGATTTGCCGGGTCATCCTGCAGCTGTTAGGCCCGACTCTTGGGAGTGGCCTGGTGCTTGCAACCTTAGCCAACACTATTTTTCTGGGTATCATCGCTGCAGTCGGATTTTCATTGGTACAGACTGTTCGCGGCGTCTACGCCGAGATTCCGACCATTTCTGATGCTGTCCACATGCAGGTTCGCTAAGCCTCAGCTGCTGGGAGCGGTCTAGGGGCAACGGGGTTTTCTAAAGTGCCAATGCCCTCTATTTCAATTCGAACTCGATCGCCTATAGCGAGCGGACCAACTCCCCGTGGTGTACCGGTCAAAACAACATCCCCCGGAAGCATGGTCATCACCTGGCTGATATAAGAGACTAGAACCTCAGGGGAAAAAGCCATCTGATCAACTGTGGCTGATTGCACTGGTGCTGGCCCATCATTGAGAAATGTTTGTAGCCTAGCTCCGACACTGATTTCTCGAACGATCCAGGGGCCTAGTGGACAAAACGTGTCGTATCCTTTCGCCCGGGTCCACTGACCATCGAGCCTCTGCAAATCTCGGGCCGTCACATCATTAGCAATGGTGTAGCCCCAAATGCTGGCTTGGGCCTGTTCGGGAGTACAGCTAACCGTGCGGCGACCAATAATAATCGCTAGTTCTCCTTCATAGTCCACCTGCTTAGAGCGGGGCGGGTACAAAATTTCTGCCCCAGTAGCAATGACAGCGGTAGAAGGCTTTAGAAAAATCAAGGGCTCCGATGGAACGACTCCGCCCATTTCTTTGGCGTGATCCCCATAGTTTTTACCTGCCGCTACGATTTTAGAGGGAGCGCAGGGGGCCAGCAGCGTGTAGCTATCGGGCGGCAACAGCGTTTCTGTTTGCTGTCCCTCTAACCAGGGAGGAGCGTCGAGGACTAAAACTCCTCGGTCAGGTTGGAGAAGACCATAGTGCAGGTGCCCTGACTGGGACTGCACCCGAACGTAGCGCTGTGCCATATTGCTGCTAAACCTTGGTATGATTAGAGATCCTTGCTTTTATGTCTTGGGTTCTATCAGTCACGGAGCTACCGGCTGATGCCCCCTGGAGCAGAGAGCCGTCATGTCCATAAGGAGAATTTGATGAAAGACTACATGTACGAAACAATGTACATTCTTCGTCCCGATATCGGCGAAGACGCTGTTGATGAGGCCATTGGCAGATATCAGGCGTTGCTGAAAGACGAGGGGGCTGAGCTATTGGAAACCCAGCACCGAGGCAAGCGACGCCTAGCCTACGAAATCGACGACCACCGTGACGGCATTTACATTCAGATCAACTTTACCGGTCCAGGGGAAGTGGTGGCCAAGTTAGAGCGAGCCATGAGACTCAGCGAAGATGTAATTCGGTATTTGACCGTCAAGCAGGAAATCGAGCCCGAAGAAACCTCTGCCCCTCCGTCTGCGGCTCCCGCTGGCGCTTAAGCCTGGCTCATCAGACCTAGACCATCCAATGATCCTAATTACCCAGGCATCCTCAGGGGATAGTCTGGGTAATCATTGCCTGGGGTATAGCTTTAATGAATAGCTAATGGTTGGATTGGCACATGCCAGACTTCAGAGCCGTTTTCAGGAGCATTTGCCAACTATGGGCTAAATTCTCAAATAACTGTGTCAACTTTTCGAACAGGTGCTAAATTGGCAGCAAAGTGCCCCGGGTGCGAAGTAGCCGGTTGTCGTTTAGTCAGAATCTTTAGGGAGTAGCGTGTGGCACAGTCTGTGAACCTGTCCGCCTCAGAGAGCCAAGCAGAAGTTGTCCGGCTTCAGAATGAACTGGAGATGCGAGATCAGCTTGTACAACAGCTATCCCAAGAACTGTTTCGGCTGGTTAAAGGGAATGCCGGGTTTATGCCCAGCCCCGAGACCTCAGAACGTCACCAGGCGGAAACTCGGGCTCTACGGGATCAGGTCCGTGGAGTCGAGAAACAAATTGATTTTTACCAAACTCAGTTAGAGGAGCGCGATGGTGAGCTGGTGCAGCTTCGGCAGACCGTGCAAGAACTGACCGATCGCTCCCGCATGCTGGAACAGGTTGTGCAGGAGCTGCCCGAGGTCTACCGCCAAAAGTTTTCTGAGCGTATGGACCAGGTTCGGGGACGGGTCGCTGAGCTTCAGCAGGAGAACCGTCAGCTCAAGGCTGAGTTACAGAGCGTCAGCTATCGTCTGGCGGTGCGGACTCGACGGAATCATCGGCTCGATTTGCCCAGTTTCGCTGACGGCAGCATGCCCGGCGTTTCCCTGCCCTCGACGGGAATGTAATCGGGATTTAAACCGGCTTTTGCATACTTTCGAATATTGCTCACTAAACGGTCTGCGATCGCAGACCGTTTTTGATATCTCACCCCATCACCATCCCGGGGAAGGTACCCGATAGGGAAGCTCCAGATCATGAATTTTCCCCAGATACACGAGGGATTGGTATATAACCACGGCTGCTTCAGATCGAGTAACCGCTGCCTGAGGGCCCAGATGGTCAAGGTCTGGATAATTGACAACGATTCCGGCCTCGACAGCGGCCGCTATCTGGGGAACCGCCCAGGCGGGCACCTGATCGTGGTCTCGAAACTGCTGCAGACTGTGATGGGCATCGGATGAGGGGGAAAATCGCAGCCCGGAAGCGATCGCAACCAGTAGTTCAGCCTTGGAAATCGAGGCATCAGGGAGAAACTGATGGTCAAAACCACCGCGGAAAAACCCCATTTGAGCCGCTGCATGAATGGAATCCTGGGCCCAATGATCCGCTGGAATATCTTGAAACCCCTGAACCGGCTGCTTGGCTAAATGAAACACCTTCGCTAGCTGAACGGCTAGCTCAAGGCGAGTAATGGGGCGATCGGGCTGAAACGTTCCATCAGGGAAACCAGAAATCAGGCCTCGCTCCGACAGCCCATCTAGAACCGACCTGGCCCAGTAATCTGATTTGACATCGGAAAATACTATCGGCCCGGTCAAGGGAGAGGAAGATGGAACTATCTCGGGCTGAACCGGGGCAGGCACCTGAATAGAAGCCGTCTCTGGAGTCCGCCTACCTAACCATGGAAGCAGTCTGTCTCTGCTGGTCCTTTCCCCATGGGCCAGCAGGGTAAATCGGGGAAAATTGATGGCGGGGCTAGCTGGGGATCGCCCTGCTACAGCCAGATCAGAAGTTTGCAGGCTACTATTGTAAACTGTGTGTTCTTTTGAGCTTTGACCTGTGATGACAACTAGAACAGGCTTGGTTGCAAACCCTCGGGCAACCGAAAAGAGACGTTCTCGGCTCAGCCAGCCGAAGGAGCTGATTGCTATCAGCGAGAGCGACAGGGCTAAGAGTTCGGATTTATCCCAACTTAACTTTCCAGCAGAGCGGGCCATTGTCTGTGCATGGGTAATTGTCCGCGGATGGGTGAAGGGCTACGGGCTTGCTCTTGTAGCTTGCTTTCCCTCAGTATGACATTGGGTTTCATGACAATGGGAAGTCAATGGGATAGGTGGGACGAGTCTCGGTAAGGAACCGATTTGTTTATGAAGCGATCTGGACTAGTTTTACTGATTTCATTACCGCTGGTTCTATTAGGGCTGGGTCCCCTCAACCCCGCCCGCAGAACTGAATCAGCCGCTTTTAATGGTAGCGACCAGCAGCCTACTACGCTAGAAGGTCTGGCCAATTCTGGGAGCTGGCTACGGGTAGTGGAATCCCTCGTGAGCCTGTCCACCGTTCAGCGGAATTTGGTATCGGCGGCTAGGGCTGGCGGTAGTCCTGAGGAAGAAGCCCCAGCTCTGTCTCCGGATGCTGAGCTGCTGCTAGCTCAGGTCACAACCACTGGTCTAGGCCCGATTAAAGTGGGCATGACCGTTGAGGAGATCCGCCAGGCAGGGGTAGACCTCATCTCTTCGAAAGCGGCCCCTGAAGGCAGTAACTGCCATTACTATCGAGTTAAAAATTTGGTGGAGTCGATCGACTTTATGGCAGTCGACGATCGCATTATTCGCATCGATGTCGGGCCAGGTAGCTTTGCAGAAACCCTAAGCGGGGCAAAGATTGGTACTTCTGAGGCCGAGATCTACCAGCTTTATGGCGATCGCATCGAGACCGTAGAGACCCCGATGGGTAAACAGCTAGTTTTTACCCCCACGACCCCAGGAGAAGACCTCTACCGGCTGGTCTTTGCCCTAGACGCCAACGGTACCGTGGTTCAATACCGCGCCGGTCAGTTTCCAGCGGTTACCTGGCCAGAGGGCTGTGGCTAGGATTCTGAGCAGGTCAGTTCAAGACTCAACGGAGCAGGGGTAAACTCTGGGTACGCATTCTCCCGGAGCCATGCCAAATCGCCTCCTCCAATCTCAGAGCCTATATCTCCGTAAGCACGGAGAGAATCCCATCGACTGGTGGCCCTGGTGCGAAGCCGCCTTAGACGCAGCCCGTCAGCAAAATAAGCCCATATTTCTATCCATCGGCTACTCGAGCTGCCACTGGTGCACGGTGATGGAAGGAGAGGCCTTTGCCGATCCGGCGATCGCTGAGTATATGAATGCGCACTTTTTACCGATCAAGGTGGATCGGGAGGAGCGCCCAGATCTCGACAGCCTCTATATGCAGGCACTCCAGATGATGACTGGCCAGGGGGGCTGGCCGCTAAATGTATTTTTGTCTCCCGATGATCTCGTCCCGTTCTACGGCGGCACCTACTTTCCCCTGGAGCCGAAATATGGCCGGGCCGGGTTCTTGCAGGTCTTACAGACCCTGCGGCGCTTTTACGACAGCGAACCCGATCAGCTCCAGGCGGTCAAGGGGGAAATTCTAGACAACCTGCAGCAGGGCTCAACCTTGCCCGTCCAGGCCCCGGACGATACTCTGCTGCGACAGGGGATTGAAGCCTGTGTCCAACTGCTGGGCAAGGCCGGCTCCGGCCCCCGATTCCCGATGATTCCCCAGGCACAGACAGCGCTAAGGGACCTGCGCTGGTTGACACAGTCCACCGCTGAGACCGACCCCGCCGATCTAAACGGGGCAGGGCTTTGCCGTCAGCGGGGCCTAGACCTGGCCTTGGGCGGCATCTATGACCATGTGGGCGGCGGGTTCCATCGCTACACCGTTGATTCCACCTGGACCGTACCCCATTTTGAAAAAATGCTGTACGACAACGGCCAAATTTTGGAGTATTTAGCCGACCTGTGGGGAGCAGGAGAACAGCTGCCGTCCTTTGAGCGGGCGGTTGAGGGCACCGTAGTCTGGCTGCTAAGGGAAATGAGGGCGGAAACAGGCTGGTTTTATGCGGCTCAGGATGCGGATAGTTTTATCAACCCTGACGATCCTGAACCAGAAGAGGGAGCCTTCTATGGTTGGGACTATGAAGAGCTGCAAAGTCTGCTGACACCCCCGGAGTTAGCAGCTATGGAGCAGGCTTTTACCATCAGCCAGAGCGGTAATTTTGAAGGCCGCATCGTGCTCCAGCGGCGATCGCCCAATCCCCTCAATGGCCTGGTGGATAAGGCCTTGGGAAAACTGTTTTATGCTCGCTACGGTGCCACGGCCTCCGACCCGTTCTCGCCAGCCCGCACCAGCCAGGCCGCCCGGAGCGGGAGCTGGCCAGGGCGTATCCCACCGGTAACCGATACCAAAATGATTGTGGCCTGGAACGCCCTGATGATTTCTGGTCTGGCCCGGGCGGCCCAGATGTTCGCTCAGAGCAGCTATCTCCAGCTGGCGACTCAGGCTATGGGAGCGATCATCCAGCGGCAGTGGGTCGATGAGCAGCTGCACCGGCTCAATTACGACGGGGAACCTTCGGTGCTGGCTCAGGCCGAAGACTATGGGCTGCTAATCAAGGCATTGCTTGACCTGCAGCAGGCCACTCTGGCTATTCCTGATGCCCCTGACACCCTGGACTGGCTGGAAATTGCCCGCGACACCCAGGCAGAATTTGATCAATGGCTCTGGAGTGAATCGACCGGGGGCTATTACAATACTGCTGCCGATGCCAGCGATCGCCTGCTGGTGCGGGAACGATCGTTTCAAGACAGCGCAATTCCGGCGGCCAATGGCGTGGCGATCGCCAACCTAGTACGACTCTCCCTGCTAACTGGGGATCTGGGCTATTTGGATCGGGCGGATCAGGCGCTTACGGCCTTTGGCGTCGCCATCGAAAAAGCTCCCCAGGCCTGTGCTAGCCTGACTGGTGCCCTAGACTGGCGACGCCATGGCACCGTGGTCAAAACTACCCCAGACCAGCTAATCGACCTGATGGGTCGCTACTATTCGGCAGTGGTATTTGTCGAAACGACTGATTTGCCAGCCGACGCCATCGGCCTCGTGTGTCAGGGCACAGCCTGCTTAGAACCGGCCCGCTCCTTGGATCAGCTACAGCAGCAGATTCAGCAAAGTCAGCTGGGCACAGCCGCAGGACTCACCACCTCGGCGGGTCCAAGTAAAGACACGTAGGCCTGATGGAAAAACTCCTGGGCGATCGCCTGGGTTTCTTCCGTGGTCACAGCAGCGACAGCCTGCTGGAACTCACGATCAAAACCAGTCCCCAAACCCAAAATTTCATACCAGCCCTGGAGCTGGGCAATCTGGGCATTGGTTTGTTTGCCAAGGGCGTACTGGCCCAGCAGCTTATTTTTAGCTGCCTGGAGTTCTGACTCCGTTAGCGAGGTATCCCGCAGACGTTCCACTTCGTAGCGCAGCAGATCGAGGGCAACGGCCGTATTCTGGGGAGCCGTCCCCAGGTAGACCACAAATTGGGATAGCCCTAGACGGGTGGGATAAAAGGCAGAAACATCATAGGCCAGCCCTCGCTTTTCCCGCAGCTCAACGAACAGGCGACTGGAAAGACCGTTACCCAAATAGGTGTTCAAGAGCTTCAGGCCAGCATAGGCAGGATGCTTCACCGGAGGCGTCAGATAGCCCACCATGACAATGGACTGGTGAGTATCTTCGGCAGTCACTGAGCGCTGAGCCTTGGCAGAGACGGTCGAAAATCTGAGTTCTGGCAGGGGCAAATTCGGAGCCTGCCAGTCGCCAAACACATCATCGACTAGCGCCTGAGCCGTATCAGCAG
>PYEQ01000516.1 GCA_003017785.1 filamentous cyanobacterium CCP5
AATCCCTGATTCGCTCGACCAGGGCCTTTTCCAAATCGCGCTCTTGAGTGGCTGATGTCAGACTGAGAAAGTCGAAATTGTAGGGGTCTTTGATCAGCTGTTGGGCGAGATCAGACTGCTCAGGTGGTAGGGTGCGCTCAAAATTGGTGACCGCCCCACCTTGACGCTGGAACAGGTTGGATTCAATCTGCATGACCAAGATGTCGCGGCTCCAACCGTTATCCAGGGATTGCTGAGCGTACCAAACGCGCTCTGGCTGGGTATTGAGCTTATCAATCAGCACCTGGTTATGCCGCCAGGGTATTTGTGCAGCGCATCGCTGCACAATTTCCTGATCTGGGTAAGCTTCGGCAAAAGCCCGCATGTATTTGAGGTTGCGCGGTGAAAACCCTTTCATCTCGGGGAACTCCCGTTTCAGGTCTTTGGCGAGGCGGTCAATGACCTTGGCCCCCCAGCCTTCCTGCTGCTGGCGAACGAGAATTTCCCGGCCAATCTGCCAGTACAGAAGGATCAGCTCTTTGTTGACGGCAAGAGCCGCTTTAACCTGCGCCCGGCGAATGTGCGTTTTGAGGTCTTTGAGAAAGACGTCATAATTATCGGCAGGAAATAGAGAGTAGTCTTGGGGCACAGGACTTTTCCTTTATTTGCAGGCTCCTTATTATTAGGCTAAGACGGCAATAAGCCACACAGCCTCTGTTGCCTGGGACGGTAAAGTCTATGACCCAGCTAAACTATGACCTGACCCAATGGCAGGAGCTGTTCTGGCAGCGGGGCGATCGCTTCTACTGGTGCGCCCTACGCCAGAACCTGTTCGGCGAGTGGGTCTTGTTGCGCAGGTGGGGTGGCCGCCGAACGGGTAAAGGTGGACAGTGCGAAACCTGTTGCGCTGATTTTGAGGAAGGCAATCGGTTGATGCAGGATGTCCTCAAACGTCGGTGCTCTCGAGGGTATGTACTGATTAGCTAGAACGGCTTAAAGTTGGGGCCTACGACTGAAGTCCTTGGGTAGCAAGGGCTTCAGGCTAACTGAACTCGAGCAAAGGCTTTAGTTGCAGATGCCTGGCTTTACAGACATCTATGTATTTAGACATATTTGAGTCAAGACATATAGACATATTGATGCCTGAATACATAAGCGTTATTCTCAAGGCGCTGTTGTGGAATGTGCCCGTGAAAATCTGTTCAGCGATTTCCTTGTCTGGGGGACAGGGGAAAACGACGACGGTATTCTTTACCGCACTGCTGCTGGCTCGGCAGGGCAAAAAGGTGCTGGCAGTGGATGCCGACCCTCAGGCAAATCTGACCTTTTACCTGGGTCACGAAGTGCAGCCCGACGAGCCGAGCCTGTTTGAGGTGCTGACCAAGCAGGTAGAGGTGGAGGATGGAGTCTACAGCACCCAATATGAGAACCTGTTTGTGATGCCTGCCGATCGCGGCCTGTTTAAAGTAAGTGACTTTCTTAGCAGCAGCGGGGCGGGGGCATTCATTTTGAAGCAGCGGCTGCGCAAGGTCAGTGATATGTTCGATGTGGTGCTGATCGACGTTCAGCCATCGCGATCGCAGATTTGCCTCTCTGCCGTCGGGGCCTCAAACTATGTGCTGATTCCGGTAGAGGCCAACGTTAAGGGCGTCAACTCCCTGGTCGATACACTGGATTTTTTGAATGAGCAGGCTGATCTGGAGGCCTTCACGGGCTCAGTGTTGGGGATAATTCCCTTTCGCGATCGCTGGGTGGGCAATACCCAAACTCTGGAAGGGCGGCAAAATATCGCGGCCATGAAAGAATTCGCTGGAGATGTCCCTATCCTGGCCTCGATTCGCGAGTCGGAGAAGTTTAAGAACGCTATCCGCCAGGGGCAGATGCTCAGCGACCTGGGCCAGCCCGACCTGCAATACCCCTTTGAGCAAATTGTGGATGCCCTTACCCATGAGTGATGCCCTAGACCGACTCAAACAGCGGCAGCGCCCCAAGGTTGCCCCTCGCGATGCCTCTTTGACCTCAAGACCTCAAGATATTGAGCCATCCAGCTACACAGATATCCAGGCATCTAGACATATAAACACACAGATGTCTAGATATCCAGAGCTCATAAAAATGGATGAAAAGGCTTCAATGGCGGGGATCTCAGAGATGCCCGAGTCTAGACATATAGACGTGCAGATGTCTTCAGCTTCTGGGTTGAGTCAGGAAATGGAGGTGTCTAGACATATAGACACACAGACGTCTAAACGCCTGGATGACGAGCCGATGACAAAGCGTAGCACCTTCCGCCTGGAGGTCAATCTGATTGACCGGCTCCATACTTTTTGTCGCCAGCAGGGGCTTAGCCGCGAAGTGCTAATTGAGGCGATGTACGAGTATATGGAGGCCAACCCTGAGGCCCTGGCCCAGGTGGTGGAAAACGCCAGCCAAAAGCATGACCACCGACAGCAGCTGGCCAACCGCAAGCGGGCCGAGGCGATGATGAGCAAGTTTGGCCGAGATGTTTGATGCCTAGTGTTAGATAACTTGGGCGAAGGGTGACAGCACGCTGTGGAACGAACTTGGGATGATGCAGTTACAACGTACGAGGCCCGAGGCATTGACGAATACTGGATTGTTGACTCCATCGCCCAACAGGTTTCTGTGCTGACCCAAATTGAGGGGCTGTACGAGGTAGCACTATTTGAGGGAGATACCGCGATCGCATCGACTCTATTGGCGGAGCTGGTATCTGAAAGCGGACTAACGGCGGCCCAAGTTCTCAAAGCCAGATACTAATTGTGCGTTGTGTTGGGTGAGTGCTAACAACAATCTCCGCTGGTAACGACGGGGAGACCGCAAGGGTGTTGAGGATTGTTGAGAGAAAGCTGGTGCGCGATCGAGCGCAGGAGCGACCCATGAAGGTAGTGGTTGCGCCGATAGCGATTGGATCCACGGTGATGGTATTCGTCTCGCCATTCCAATTGTGAGACTGCGCAACGAAAAATTAAGGGTTCTCAGCTGTCTCACCTGAGACACGAAACCGCCCTATGGCCTAACGGCCCGGAAACCCTTACAAACCGTTAATTTCTACTCTACAAAATAGTAATACTGTCTAGTAAAATGGCGGAGGCACACTACGGATCCGATGAGCACGAATGGGCAGGCGAAGGTTTTAACCCATGACGAAATTGCCCGGCTGTTTGGGGCGATGGACTCCCCTCGCGATCGGGCTCTATTCGGCATCATGCTCTACTGTGGGCTGCGGGTGAGTGAGGCGATCTCGTTACGGCCCGGCGACATCAAGGGGGATGTGCTGGTGCTGCCGGCCAAGGCGACGAAGGGCAAACTGGCCACCCGGCAGATCGACATCCACCCCAAGCTGGCGGCACTGCTGGCGGCCTACGACAGCGGTGGGGTTGAGTACCTATTCCCCGGTCGGCATGGTCGAGGGCGGTTGGCGCGATCGTCGGCGGATTGGCTGCTCGACCAGGCGTTGGCCTATGCTGGGCTGGAGGGGCTGGGGATTAGCACTCACAGCTTCAGGCGCACGGCTCTTACCAACCTAAGCAATGCTGGGGTGCCTCTGCGGGTGATTCAGGAGATTAGCGGCCACCGCAGCTTGGCCAGTTTGCAGCGGTATCTGGAGGTGAGCCCAGAGCAGAAGAAGAGGGCGATCGCGGCCCTGAATTATTAATGAGGCGAGGCCATATAGGCCCTAAAGTAGCGAAGCTGCGATTTAGGGCCTATATGGTTTCTGTGTGTTGTCTGGATAGCTGCGCGCGCAGGCACTAGTCAATTAGCGTGACCTATTTATTTCAGCCCCTGGTGAGAATGGAAGTGGT
>PYEQ01000517.1 GCA_003017785.1 filamentous cyanobacterium CCP5
CGTTAGCTCAATAAAGCCGATCACTGAGGCCAGGGACGTCCCCTTGATCACCTGTACCGCAAAGCCCACCGTGGGCGGAATCGACATGCGCACCGCCTGAGGCAGAATAATTTTTCTGAGCTGTTTGAAATAGCCCAGGCCGATCGCCCGGGCCGCTTCCCACTGGCCAGAGGGAATGGCTTCCACCGAGCCGCGCCAGATGTCCGCTAGAAAGGCACTGCTGTAGGTGGTTAGAGCAATGGTGGCGGCCAGCCAGGCCGATAAATTGAAGCCCGTGAGCACCGAAATACCGAAGAAGACCAAAAACAGCTGCATCAGCAGGGGCGTGGCTTCGAAAATCTCAATGTAGAGCAGGCTGATACCCTTGAGCAGTCGATTTGGGGAAATTCGCATGAGCATTACCACAAAGCCAACGATGCCGCCGCCAAGAAAGGCGATCGCCGACAGAGCGATGGTCCATTGGGTGGCAATCAGCAGGTTGGCCAAAATCTGGGCCAGGGTGAAATCTTGCATGGCCTAGCGGATGTATTGGGTAAAGGCAAAAAATCGACGCTGAATTAGGTAGGCGACCACCTTAATCGACCACACCAGGCCCACATAAATCAGCGCAATGGTCAGATAAATTTCGAAGCTGCGGAAGGTACGCGACTGTAAATAGTTGCCAACGAAGGTGAGTTCTTCCGCTGAAATCTGCGACACCACACTGCTGAACAGCACCGCAATTACCACCTGACTCACCAGGGCGGGATAGATACTGCCGAGGGCGGGCATCAGCACAATGTGGCGGAAGATCTGGAGCTTCTTAAATCCTAGAGACATGCCAGCTTCGATCTGGCCCTTGCCGATGCCCTCAATCCCGGCACGGATAATCTCAGTGGAATAGGCCCCAAAATTGACGGACAGGGCCAGCACCGCTGCCTGCCAGGAGGTCATTTTTACGCCGATGCTGGGTAACCCAAAAAAGAAGAAAAACAGCTGAATCAAAAACGGCGTATTGCGAAAAAACTCTACGTAGGCGCTCGAAATCCAGTTCAACCAGCGGTTGCTACTGGTGCGCCCCATGGCTCCCGAGACCCCGAGAATCAGGCCAAAGGCGATCGCCACCACCACAATTTGCAGGGTCAGCAATACCCCCTGGAGAAAAAAACCGAGGTTGTTCCAAACCACTGAAAACTGAGGCGTGTATTCCATAGGCTAGCCTCCATAGGCGATGCTGAGCTCCCCATATAGACAAGCCGATCCCATGTTTGTGATTGGCGCTACTGCCAAAGGCCTGATTCTGTGAGCGCAATCTTTTTGCTCTGGGTCTATCCCAAGATTGATCCCCCGTCTCAAACCATCGCCGCCGTAGGGAATTCGTAAGGTTAGATACAAAGCCGATGGGGTTTTTGTACTGAACTAAAGGTATGTGTAGGCCACACCGGGCGGATTTTTCCTTGGCTAACGTTCACCCTCTGCTTGATGCAGCCCGCCTGCTCTACGACCTACAAAGAGTCAGCGAGATTGCCCAGTCCCTCAGCGGCAATCTCAACCCCGATGCGGTAGCCCGCCAGCTGACGGATGCCCTCGTAGATCGCTTCGGCTGTGCCTTTGCCCGGATCTGGCTGGTGGAGAGCGATCGCACCAGCCTGCGACTGGTGGCGTCATCCGGTCTCTACACCCACACCGACGGTTCCTTTGCCCGGGTGCCCATGGGGGCCTACAAGGTGGGCAAAATCGCCCAAAACCAGGTGCCCTTCCTCAGCAACAACCTGCCTGAGGAAAGCTGGGTGAAAGACCGCCAATGGGCTCTGGACAACCAAATTCAGGGGTTTGCGGGCTATCCCCTAGCCGCCGAAAAGCGAGTATTGGGGGTGCTGGCGGCCTTTAGCCATCGCCCCTTTGCCCCCGAATTTTTAGAAGTCATGCAGGTAATCTGCATGACCCTGACCGTCGCCCTGGATGCCGCCCTCCAGGCTGGCCAAACTTCGAGGCTCCAAGAGGCCCGACCTCTCGAAGATCTGCCCCTTTCTGATCGCATCGCCGCCATTCTGGGGGATACCCGTCCCATGCTGGTGGGGACGGAGCGTCCCCTGCCGGTGTCTCTGGTTTACGGTATTTTGCGCACGGCAGAACTGCTCCAGCAGCTGGCCTGTAGCTACTGCCGGTTGACCTATGGCGATCGCAGCGTCCTATTAGAAGCGATCGTTAGCCAATCGCCGGACTGGAGCGACCCAGATCTCCTAGACTCTCGGCCAGAACAAGCCCACAGACGATCTACCTTGATGGATCTGACCGCGTTCTCGACCTATTTGGGCGGCAACCTCCAGTGCCAGCCGGTGACTGGCGGCCAGGCTGGCCAGATATCCCTGGAGCTGCCCTACACCAGCGCCGACCCGGCATTGACCGTGCAGGTGCAGTGCCGATCTGGTTTGCTCCAGCAGGCCTTCATCCGGCTGGCCCATCAGGCCGGCCTCACGGTCAGCGACGTCGCCGCCGTTCGCATCACCGACACCGCCTCTGACCTCGACAGCCCGCCTATCCTTTGGATTCGCCACGATGGCAGACCGGTGCCCGAGGGCGCTGCCGCCGCCGTGGATTTGTCGGTCACCGCCGACCAGCTGTACGAGCAGGTCAAGGGCATCATCACCGGAGACTTAATCGCGATCGCCCCTTGCCCAGGGCTATCGAGCCGGGAACAGCAGGTGATGCAGCTCTTGGCCGAAGGCAAGCGCGATCGCGACATCGCCCAGGAACTCTACATCAGCGAGAGCACCGTCAAATTTCACATCAACAACAGCCTGACCAAGCTCAGCGCTAAAAACCGCTATCAAGGGGTATATCAGGCCACCCTGCGCGGCTGGATATAGGGTCTTCC
This sequence comes from filamentous cyanobacterium CCP5, assembly GCA_003017785.1. Classification (GTDB taxonomy): domain Bacteria; phylum Cyanobacteriota; class Cyanobacteriia; order Phormidesmidales; family Phormidesmidaceae; genus CCP5. The sequence goes on from PYEQ01000517.1 coordinate 2,858, forward strand.
ACGGGTCGGTTTTGCAGCCAGGCAAAGAAGGCGCCGCCGACCACCAGCAGCAGGGTCATCCCCACTACGATCTGAATCATGATGCTGTAGCGCATAGTTCCACCGTCATCACGCCAGGTTAAAGTGCTCCATGTGAACGTGGGTTACGGGCACCTCCAGGGCAAACAGGGCCGCCTCCACCGCATCCATCATCACCGGGGCGGCACAGACGAAGTACTGCCGACTGCCGCGATGCTTCGGAATGTAGCGCTCCAGCAGGGCTTCATCCACATAGCCGGTTTCCCCCTCCCAGCCCTCATGGGGATGCCGCAGCACGTAGACAATCGTCAGGTCAATGATTGACTGAAGTTTTTCCAGGGTTTCCCGGTAGGTGATATCTTCCCAGGAGCTAGCAGAGTAAATCAGCAGAAAGGGGCGATCGTCCTGGCGCTGGGTGGCGGTCAGCAGCATGCTGTAGATGGGGGTGATGCCGACGCCGCCGGCAATCAGCACAAAGCCAGCGCTGTCCCAGTAGCGATCGCTGGTGAAGACTCCGTAGGGGCCATCCAGGTAGGCTTTGGTGCCGGGCTGAATATCCTGAATGCTGCGGGTGAAGTCCCCGAGGGCCTTGATGCCAAACTCGATGCGATCGCGGCGATCGGCGCTGGAGGACATGGAAAACGGATGTTCCCGCATGCCAATCGGGTGAATGCCCAGGGTCAGCCAGGCAAACTGCCCCGGCTGAAAGGTAAACCCCTCATGGCCGTTAGGCCGCAGGGCCAGGGTCCACACGTCACCCCGCTGGGGAATCACCTCCTCCACCAGGTAGGGCCGTTGGGTCATCATCCAGGGCTTCACCAGCCGCACATAAACAATTAGCCACAGGGCCGCCAGCACCATTCCTGACCAGAGCACCGTTTTCCAAAACAGGCTCAGGTAGTTGCCCACCCCCACCGCATGGGCGAACCC